>JAUXIQ010000125.1 GCA_030620925.1 Nitrospinota bacterium | reverse complement strand
CCTTGGTGGTCGTTTTTCCGTTAGAGCCGGTTACTGCGATGATGGGTATCGGGTTTTTTTCTCTCACGTGGAGCGCCAGGTTTTGCAGGGCGGTTGTGGTATCCTCAGTAAAGATCACCGGCAGAGAACCGTTACTCGATGAGCCTATTTGAGAGCGGACTTTTTGATAAGCCTCCCTTGAGGAGAGGAGCAGACCCGCAGCCCCTTTGCTGAGAGCCTCTCCGGCGAAACGATGTCCATCCTGCTTCTCACCCACAAGGCAGACGAAGAGCTCGCCGGGGCGAATGGTTCTGGAATCGATGGATACCCCCTCTATTTCCGCTTCCGCGTTGCCCTCCAGAAGCTTTCCGCCTGTAGCCTGGATGATCTCCTTCATCCTTAGCCGCGCCATCGGTCTTTTTCCTCTTATCAAGGGTAGAGGTTTATCGAACCTTCCGGGAGGCCATGGCGTTGATAACCTGCCTGGCCTCCTCCACGTCATCGAAGGGTAATCTCCTGTCTCCCACCACCTGGTATTTCTCGTGCCCTTTCCCGGCTATGACCACCACGTCTCCTGCACCTGCTCTAGATACAGCCTCGTGTATGGCCTCCTTTCGCTCCGCTACTATCAAGTAGGCGTCTTTCCTGTTTCCGGCGTCCAGGAAGCCCCGTTCTATCTGCGCTATTATGCTCATGGGGTCCTCAGAGCGGGGGTTATCCGACGTGATCACCGCGAAATCGCTCAGCTCAGCGGCTGCCTTCCCCATGAGCGGTCTTTTGCCTTTGTCTCTGTCTCCTCCGCATCCGAACAACACGATAAGCTTGCCGCCACCAATGCTTCGGATTGCCTCAAGGAGCTTGCGGAGGGCATCATCGGTATGAGCGTAGTCTACGATAACTGCAAAGTTCTGCCCCTCGTCGACTTTCTGAAACCGGCCGGGGACGAAGCCTAAGGAAGCGATACCGCTCTGGACGTGGGATATATCGATGCCGGCGGATAACGCTATGGCCGATGCGGCCAGTATATTATTTATATTATGCCTGCCTGTGAGGGTTGACTTGATGGGAAAGCGACCCTCAGGGGATATCAGGGTGAATTCCAGCCCCTCCATGGATATGCTCGGTTTCAGGGCGCTGAAATCCGCCTCACTGTTGAGGCCGTAAGTAAACTTATTCCCGGAGAAATCCGCTGCCAGCCTTTGGCCCCAGGGGTCGTCCGTGTTTACGATGGCCGCACCCACCTGAAACTGCTGGAACATCCTCCTTTTGGCTTTGAAATAATTTTCCATGTCGTTGTGAAAGTCGAGATGGTCCTGGCTCAAGTTGGTGAAAACGGCGGTTTCAAACCTGCTCCCCGACACGCGCTCCATCTCAAGGGCGTGTGACGAGACCTCCAGCAGGCAGAACTCCGCCCCCGCCTCCACCATGTCTCTGAACATGCGCTGCAGGTCCACCGACTCGGGGGTAGTCTGATCGGCGGCCTCCTCCGAGTTAGCATCTCTGTAACTTATGGTGCCTATCACTCCCGTTTTCCTGCCCGCCGCCTTGAATACGGACTCGGTGAGGTAGGTGGTGGTAGTCTTGCCGTTAGTGCCCGTTACTCCGATTAATTTCAACTTGTCAGTGGGGGAGCCGTAAAACTTGCAGGCCATGAGAGCCATGTCTCTGCGGGGTTCCCCGGATATAATCAGGCTGACCGAACTTTCAGAGCAGAGCTTCTCCCTTCCCCGCACGCTGTCCTCGGAGAGCATGACGGCCACTGCGCCCTTCTTCCTGGCCTCCCGCGCGAAATCCACTCCGTTGCTCTTGCGGCCTTTAAGGGCCACAAAAAGGGAGCCGGGGGTAACTTTCCTGGAGTCGTATGCGATGGAGTCGATTTCCACACAGGGGTTCCCCATGAGGCATAAACCGGGGATTTCTTCTGTTAGTTTATGTAACTGCATGGCATAAGTTTATTTTCTTAAAGGGGTTCAGCTTGAATCCTCATTCGTCCGGTAACTTGCCGCCTTTCCTTTCGTGGGTATCATGAGAGGGGAGACAGCCTTGACTAACAGTTTTTTTAAGCCTCTGTCTATGCGCTTAAATATGTTACTGATTTCCTCTCCTTTTTTCGCAGGCCCTTCTACTTTTTTATCGGTATCGGGGGCGGCCGCTATGAGAAGATTATTCCGGGCCGGGATTTTCATATACCTGGCCACCTGAGAAGCAATTCTGCTGAAAGTAGGCGCGGCCACCTCACTACCATAGAAACTGCCTTTGGGCTCATCTATGAGCACCAGTATCACCACCCTCGGGTCGTCCGCCGGAAAATACCCCACGAAGGAAGCCACGTACTTGCTCGAAGAGTAGGCGCCCAATTCGATATCGAATTTCAGGGCGGTTCCAGTTTTCCCCGCTACGTCGTATCCAGGGACAGCGGCCGTCCGGCCGGTGCCGACAGTCACCACTTCCTTGAGAATGGAGGTGATGATCTCCGCCGTTTTATCCGATATTACCCGTCTGGCCGGTAAGCCGGGGAACTCTTTTATTAACCGGCCCTCTTTCATAACACCTCTCACCACTCGGGGATTAACCAGGTGACCACCATTTGCCACCGCGGCATAGGCGGTGATCAATTGAATGGGCGTGACCGATATTTCGTATCCGATGCTTATGGAACTCAAGGATACTCCGGACCACTCCTCAGTTTCCCGGACCAGACCCTTGGCTTCCCCCGGAAGACCTATATCCGTTTTCGAGCCGAACCCGAAGTTTCTGATATATCTGTACATAAGGTCCGGCTCCAGTCTCTGCCCCAGCTTGATGGTGCCGATGTTGCTGGATTTGGAAATCACCTCCCTGGTTGTGAGCCAATGATAATTATGAACGTCATGGTATGATTTCCCGGCAACCACCAGGGTTCCGTTTTCGGCATATAATATTTCATCGGGTTGCGCCAGGCCTTCTTCGAGGACCGCTGCCAGAGTGACGATCTTAAACGTAGAACCTGGTTCGTAGGCGTCTGAGATTGCGCTTCTTTTCCATCGAGCGGGCTTGTAGTCGAGGAAACTGTTGGGGTTGAATGAGGGCTGGTGAGCCAGTGCCAGCACCTCGCCGGAATGAGGGTCCATAACTATTGCTACGCCGCCCCTGGCTCGGCTTTCAGCCACTTGCCGGGCCAGCTCCTTTTCAGCTATATACTGAACAGTTTCATCTATGTTTAGAAGTATGTCAAGCCCTTTAGACCCTTCCTTGAGGATTCGTCTGGAAGCGTAAATATTGCGCCCCTTGGCGTCCTTTTTCACCAGCACCAGGCTGGGCTCACCCCCCACGTATGCGTCGTACATATATTCTAATCCTTCCAGCCCTTCATTGTCGGTTCCCACGAAGCCAAGTATCTGGGCGGCAAGGGTGCGCTTTGGATAGTATCTCTTGTTTTCTTTGACCACCCCCAACCCCTTTATGTTGAGAGCGGCGATACTTTCCGCCTTCCGAGGGGGGATCTTCCTCCATAACCAGATGAAATGTTTGGGCGATCTGAGTTTGGCGGCTAACTCCTCGGGGGAGGTTCCCAGTATGAAGGCTAACCGGTTGGTGGAGGTTTTCGTAATCGTTGTCTCTCTGGGGTTGGCATAAAGAGAGTTGACCGAAACGCTCACCGCCAATTCCTTGCCGTTCCTGTCGTAGATGGTCCCTCGCCTGGGCTCCAGTTTGAGCGTCCTCAGGTATTGCTGCTCGGATTTGGCGGATAACTGATCATGCTGGATGATTTGGAACTGAAAAAGCCTTAGCCCTACCACCGCGCCGAAAATTAAAAGCATGAACGCAGCTATTTTAAGACGTTTAAGAGTTCTTACGTCGGCGCTAACCTCTCTCATCGCGAATCCAGGAAGTAAATAGTGGGTTATTGTCTATGGAAGTGAAGGCGAAGCCTCTCGCTAGCGTTCATTTTTGCCAGTGCTTTCCAGAGCGACGTAGACTATCTGACCTTCCTTCGGCGTCGTCATCCCCAGCTCGTTGCGGGCCATGCGCTCAACCCTGTCCAGTGAGTTAAGGCTGCTGAACTCCAGGCGCAGGGCTCTGTTTTCATCCAACAGGCGCTCTTTGTGCACCTGAAGGCCGTTATATTGGAAGCCGTTCTGAAGAAGCTGCATGTGCGGCCACAAGTAGAGGAGAGCTCCCATGAGGAAGCAGGTCACAAATATGACATAAGCCAGAAATTTTTTGAGCTCCAGCCCGGCGAAAATTTTGTCCCATTCTATCTGAACGATGAGTGGAAAATTACGTGTTCTGGCTGCGTAGGATTTCATCACACCTCCCTGAACTGGATAACGTTGATATTACAATTTCTCGGCTGCTCTCAACTTAGCGCTTCTAGAGACGGGGTTGGCGACCCTCTCCTCCGGGGAAGGGGAGAGAGGTTTGGGGGTCAATATATTTATTATTCTCTCCGCCCCTTGCCTCCGGGTGCTGGCGGTGGATTCGAGAGAACCCGCGCAACCCCGTTCCAGACTACGCAAACCTCTTTTTACCTCACGATCCTCCAAAGAATGAAAACTTATGAAACAGGCTCTACCACCCGGCTCAAGTATTTCAATAGCGTCCCTTATCGCTCCCGGCAAGACATCCAGCTCACCGTTGACTGCTATCCTGAGAGCCTGAAAACTTCTGGTGGCCGGGTCTATTCGCCGCGGCCTGTACTTAGCGGGTATCGCTCTCCTGACTATTTCTGCAAGTTGTCCGGTGGTCTCTATAGCCCCTTTTTCTCTGGCCCTCACAATATGCCTGGCTATCCTGGGAGCCCACCTTTCCTCTCCATATTCATACAAAATCCGCTTCAACTCTGCTTCCTTAAGGTTGTTGACCAGGTGCGCCGCGGTCGTTTCATCCTCCCCGTCAAGCCTCATGTCCAGAGGGCCTTCGTGCCTGAAACTGAATCCCCTCTCCGGTTTGCTGAGGTGGTAGAGAGAAACACCCAGGTCGAAAAGCACGCCGGCTGCTCCCTCCAGCTTAAGGGATTCGAGCACCTCCTTTACGTTGGAAAAATTACTGTGTACCAGATGAATGCGCTCCGCAAAGGGTTCGAGTGTCCTTTCCGCCACCCTCAATATCTCCCGGTCACGATCTATGCCGACTAGGAGGGTGTCTTCGGGGCCCGATTCGAGAATGGCCCGAGCGTGCCCTCCTTCCCCTATGGTGCAGTCGACAAACACCCCGCCCCTGGAGGGCTTAAGAAAGAAGAGCACTTCCTCCAGCATAGCGGGGCGGTGGACCGCCCGATCGACCTCTCTTTCATCCCCAGGTTTTCATGGCCCCCCCTCTTTTCTCCTTTAACACTCAGGATATATATGTTAAAATCCAGCCTTAGACAGCCCTTCGAAAATATCTTCTTTCTTTTCCTGGGAGGTTTTCTGATATGCGTCCCATTGGGCTTTATCCCAAACTTCGAAGCGGTAGTCGATGCCCAGGAGAACTATGTCCTCTTTAAGACCGGTTTCCGCTCGCAGAGAGTTGGGTATGAGAAGGCGTCCCTGTTTGTCCAGGTTTACCATATTAGCCGATGAAAAGAAGAGCCTCTCTGAGGCCAATTTGTTTTCCTGCAAAGCGGGCTGATCTTTTGCATTTGCCCGCAGAGCCTTCCACTCTTTTTCGGGGTATGCTCTTATGCAGCTGCCGAAGTTAGTCAATATGATGGTATCTTCCTCCTCCCGATCAAGATACTTTGTGAAAGGAGCAGGAATTTTTATACGGCCTTTATCGTCCAGCGTAATGAAGTATCTTCCGAAAAACATAGCTGTTCCCGTTCCACAATTTTCCATAAAATTCTAATTTATACCACATCATAAACTTTATCGGCTGTTATGTCAAGATAAAAAAGCGTTTTTTTGAGCGTTTTAAGCATTTTAGATGAGGGTCTTCATGAAACAATATATGGATGCGGAGCTAAAAAAAGGCACCATATAATGTGCAATTTCACTGATCGCTGACATCTTCGTAAATTTAAGTGTTACTAAAATTGCATTTTTTTATTGCGTGGTTTCGATAGTTCTACCGGAGGCGATACATAATCGGCTTTAGACTGTACAGGGTGAAGCGGATGTGAACCGTCAATTGAGGTGTCGGTATATACAGTCTAATACCACTAAAAAAAGCTAACTGAATAGGGAAGGGGGTACGAGATGAGTGAGAGACCGTTACTCGTTGTGCAGATGGATATGGCCGCGGAAAAAGAAGATGAATTCAACGAATGGTACAACAATAAACACATCCCTGAGATTCTGGCCGTGAAAGGGTTCGTGAGCGGCAAGCGCT
>JAUXIQ010000026.1 GCA_030620925.1 Nitrospinota bacterium | reverse complement strand
GGCAGCCGATTATTTTGAGTCATCACTAAAGTTCGACCCCGATTCAATTGACGCACACTTCGGCCTGGGGTCCTCTTACAACATCTGGGCCGATATAAACAGGGGGCGGAAGTCCTTAAACGGGCCGTAGATATGGACCCGGATTCCAGTGAACCGCACCATGGCCTGAGTATATTTTACAAGAAGCTGAGCAGCAAAACCGAAGCGATAGAGACACTTAATAGGAGTATCGGCCTTCGTGTAACAAAAGGAAATTACTCAATAGATTTATATTCTGTTCAGTGTATTGAATGTCACAAAGATTATCTCGCCGACTCGGAGGGCAGCCATCCAATCGGAATCTCATATACTAAGACTACACTTAAGGGATCAAAAGGATACAATCTGCCGATTTCTCTGAACAGGGCGATAAGATTTTTTAACGGCAAGATAGGTTGCGGCACTTGCCATAAAGTTGATTCAAAAGAAAAATCCATGCTGGTCATGACCAATAACAAGGACCTATTGTGCTCGGAGTGCCATATTAAATGAATGTGGGAATACCCTTCCCCGCTTACCGCTCCCCTCAACTGTTCCCCGATCCCGCTTATTCCTGTTGACCGTTCAGCCGGTGGACAATCGGGCGATAACCCGATTTTGCCGTTGCAGTCGACTGAAAAGATGTTCGGTTCTCTTCGGCGACTTTACTCATTTCGGGCGCCGCAATGCATTTTTCCCTTTGCTTTTTGCCAAATAACATACTAATCTAGTAAATAATGGTGTTTCGGATGTATTCCGTTTCATCATTCGGTTGGACTAAGGTCGATTTTGCTCGGAAGGAAAAAATTTTCTTTGTCAGAGCGATGACCTGAGTAATTAACATTTTTTGTGGGGGTTTAGGGCTTTGGCAGAGGGAACGGTAAAGTGGTTCAGTGAAAAGAAGGGTTATGGGTTTATCCAGCAGGATGGCGGGGAAGACCTTTTCGTCCACCATTCTGCCATCGATATGCCCGGGTTCAAAACTTTAAACGAAGGGGATAGGGTTAGTTTCGAGGTTGAGGAGTCGGACAGGGGGCCCAAGGCTAAGGACGTCAAGAAAATCTAACCCAACCCAATCAACATACCTCACGGGCATCTCGTCAGCACGGGATGCCCTTTTTCTTTATCCAAGAACTCATATACCTCGTGCTCTTGTAAAAAAGTATATCCCTCCGGGCAGGGTTCCTCTCACCATCGCTAAATCTCCACAATCCAGCCACAGCTCTTTCCTCCGATGTCTGTAGAAGATTTTAAAATCACCGAACAGGGGGATGGGGGTAAAAACTTCAGGGTTTTGAGCTATCTAAGGCAGGGAGCGAATGGCGGCAGTAGATCATAGCTTATAGGTAAACGGTCTGCTGCTATTATCTTTCTCCTCCAACAGGCCGATTTCTTCCAGGCTCTTCTCGCCTACCCGCCGGCATCTTTTCACCCTGAACTTACCGTCAGTAGCGGTAGGGATGGCCGCTATATCTTCAGCTTCAAACTCCATGATCAAAATACGGTGTCCCGGTTTCCAGTTCTTCATACACCAGTCCAGCGAGGCGAGATTAATTCCGGCGCCATACTGGTTATCCGCATTTTCATCAAAATTCTCCGCCTCAAAAGTTTCATCTAAAAGATATTTGACGCCCTCGTCGTAGGGCTCCTCCCCTTTCTCGGTAACCAGTTTGTATGCCCTGATCTTTCCCGGCTGGTCGAGAAGCATCAAAAGCGTCGTGAACAAATATGGAGAAACCCCTTCAACACCCCGGAGATTAGCGCCCTGAAGATCAGCACCCCGCAGGTCTGCACCCCGCAGATTAGCGCCCCGCAGGTCTGCACCCCGTAGATATGCATCCTGAAGATAGGCTCCGCGAAGGTCTGCCCCCTGAAGATATGCTTCCTGGAAATAAGCGCCCTGGAGATAGGTGTTTCGGAGATTAGCATCCTGGAGATACGCGTTCCTGAAGTCAGTGCCCTGAAGATCAGAGCCCTGAAGACTGGCCCCCTGTAGGCATGCTTCCCGCAGGCGTGCATTTCTGAGATCAGCGTTCCCGAGATCAGCATTCTGCAAGTCTGCGTTCTGCAAGTCAACGCCTTTTATAGCCGCTGCTTCAATCGCCGATTTCAGGTTCACGGTATCGATACTGAAAAGGACCTTCCCCGACCATCGGGACATAATTTCACATTTCATCGCCTCTCCCCTCTTTCAACGTTTAAAACAGAGGGAACTCCAATACAAATCTGTCATCAATCCAGGGTATTGGTATAGCATTTTAATCGCGAATCTCAAAGGGTTTTATTTGATCGTGTGCAACGGACTTTTATCCGCTGGTCGCAGGCCCGAATCCCCTTGATACAGGGGCGTCCTTGCCTGCCGCGAGGCTGCCCTGCCCAGGGCGCATTCCCGCATCCTGTCATTCTGAATCCCGCCATACGCGGGACACCCCTACGTGACGTTATAGGGAACTTTGAGACTCGTAGGGGCGATCGGCCGGTCGCCCATGACCACCCTCCCTTAATCCCCTACAACAATACACCCCGTAAAAAGAGGCACTCGGTAGCCAAGATATGCGAGATTCTTCGCTTCGCTCAGAATGACAGTAGCCAGCGGGTGTGTTTATCTCTCATGGCCGCTCCTACAATTGATGGGCCAGGCCGTCAAACTCCTGTAGTCCCGCCATACGCGGGAAAGGCGCACTTGTAGGGGCGTATTGCATACGCCCCGATAGGGCAGGTTTGATCTCGCCACACGCGGGATTGCCCCTACGACTCAGCATCCTGTCATTCTGAATCCCGCCTACCCGTGCAAGCCCGCTTTCTCTTGCGCTATTCAAATTCCCCTCCCCTTTTTCCTCTCCATGCCTGCCCCGCGGAAAGCGGGGCCAGGGGAGGGGAAAGTTGGCAGCTCGAAAGATTTCGTAATCATACACCGCCGACTAAAATAAAAATGTAAAGGGAGGTATTAGGTCTCTTCCCCCTTGACCCCGCCTGTCGCGTAGTGCTCCTATTAACGACTCAGAATTTCACACGATACTAGAGTCTCCCTCCCTTGAGGGGAGGGATTAAGGGAGGGTGATCAAGGGCGAACACCCAGCGGAAAGCGGGGTCAAGGGGGAGGAGATCAAGCGCAACAACATCCAGAATTCTTAAATTATATGAATACTTGATATGTTTAATATACAAGCTCTGGTGAACCGACATCACAGGTAATCCCCCCCCAATTCCCGGACGCCCTTTTTCAGCATGCTCCACTACATCATCTATTGGTAAAAGGGAAAAGATGTGATAAAAGACTACTATTATTGTCGTGGACGAGGCGTCCGATCCAGGGAAAGCAGTGCACGATATCAAGGGGAGAAGAATGAGCCGGATGTTCCTGTCAGGGTCCGAGAGCGCAGCCCACGCCGCCAGGCTGGCGCGGGTGCAGGTGATCTCCGCCTACCCCATTTCGCCCAACGTCAATATCATCAGCACGCTGGCCGAAATGGTGAACAACGGGGAACTGGACGCCGGGTTCGTAAACGTCGAAGGGGAACACTCGGCGGCCAGCGTCGTCTCCGGCGCCTCCGCCGCGGGAAGCAGAACTTTCACCGCCAGTTGCGGCCTGGGCCTCGCATACATGCACGAGGTGCTCTGGATAGCCGCCTTCATGGCCCTCCCAATAGTAGTAGCCGTGACCAGCCGGGGCATGGGCAAGACGCTTACAACCGACCTCTCAGACATGTCCTCCGAGCGCGACGCCAGCTTCCTCCACTTCTACACCGAAGACGTCCAGGAAGTGGTGGACTCCGTCCTCATGGCCTACAAAGTCAGCGAACACCCTGACGTGCTCCTACCCAGCTTCGTGTGCCTGGAAGGCTATCGCCTCAGCCATACCTACGAGCCGGTGGATTTACCGGAACAGGACGCCGTCGACCGCTTCCTTCCCCCCTATAAGCCCAAACACGCTTTCTTCGACCCCAAATACCCAATCATGCAAGGCCCGGGCACCATGGAACTTTTCACTCAATTCAAATACGCCCAGCATGAAGCGCTCCTCCGGGCAAAGACGATCCTCAAGGAGACCTTCGCCGACTTCGGCAAAGAGTTCGGCCGGCATTACGACCTGGTGGAAGCGTACAAAGTCGATGACGCCGACATGGTTATCGTCGCCCTGGGTACGATGGCCGGTGTCGTAAGGGAAACGGTTGACGAGTATCGCGAAAAGGGTATAAAGCTGGGCATGCTCAAGATAAGAATTTTCCGCCCCTTCCCCGACGAGGAAATCCGGGAAGCACTGAAAGACGTTGAAAAAATACTGGTCGTTGAGCGCTTCAATTCCCCCGGCGCTCACGGAATGACATATACCGAGCTGCGCTCGGCCCTCTACAGGGAGAAACCGCTGGTCTCCTGCGTGGTCATCGGCTCCGCCGACCTCTACCACGATGACATGAGGAAGATTGTGGACATGGCGCTGGACAGAGAGGAGGAGTTCGAAGAGTGGTACGTGGAAGATATACCCGATATCGACCTCAAGGACAGCGGCTGGGAAAACTTCCAGGTCCTCTCCCAGGGGAAAGAGGTGGAGCGGGAAGACATTAAAGACATCAGAGGCGGCGTCGCTTCAGGAACCACCGCCTGCCAGGGCTGTACGCCGCTGCTTGCCATGCGCCACATAGTGGACGCCATGGGCGAGGACACCGTCTGCATCTACGCCACGGGCTGCATGCAGGCAACAACCTCCCGGTATCCCAGGATCGGCTGGAACATCCCCGCGGCACACTTCTGCTTCACCAACGTGGCGTCGACCGGCAGCGGAGTGGAGACCGCCCTCAGGCAGCGGGGAAGCGATACAAAAGTCCTCGTCCTGGGGGGAGACGGCGCTCTGGCGGACATCGGGTTCCAGCCACTCTCAGGAGCCATCGAGAGGGGGCACGACATCACTTATGTCTGCTACGATAACGAAGCCTACATGAACACCGGCATACAGCGCAGCAGCACCACCGCCCTGTTCGCCTCCACCAAGACCACCCCCGGCGGCAAGGATATGAAACCCAAGGACCTGGATAGAATCATGGAGGCACACGGCATATACGTGGCCACCGCTCTGCCCTGCTTCCCCGACGACCTCAAGAAAAAGATACAAAAAGCAAGGGACATCGAGGGGCCCGCCTTCGTCCACGTCCTGACCCCTTGCCCCACCGGCTGGGAGTTCGACCCATCAATAGCCGTCAAGCTCTCCCGCCTGGCTTTCGAGACGGGCACCTGGGTGCTCTACGAATACGAAAACGACGAGCGCACAATATCAAGGCTCCCAAAAGAGCGGAAACCCATAGAAGAATACCTCAAACCCCAGGGCCGCTTCCGCCACCTCACCCTCCAGCAGATAGCCGTCATCCAGAAAGAAGTCGACGGTAAATATAACTCCCTCACCTCTTCATGCAGAGAGCCTCAACAGCTCAAGCGGGGATGATATTGGCTTCGAGGTAGGTGAGGGTGGCACGGATGTCTTCCAGGGAGTTCAGTTCCAATATCACCGGGACACCGGCCTCAAAGCAACGCTGAAAATCGGCCACGGGGATGGTCCCCCTACCCGGGGGCAGGTGCTCGTCCTTTGTCCCGCCGTTGTCGTGCAGGTGTATGCCTACCAGATAGGGCCGGATGGGGTCAAGGTGACCGCCCAGGGTCAGGCCAAAGGTGTGGGCATGGCCGACGTCAAGCAAAGCCTTGAGGGAAGTGCTGCCCACGCTCTCGATTAGCTCGGCGTGCTCGGCCCCGCTGCTTATGAGGGGATGGTTCTCGCCCTTCCAACCGTTTTCCAGGGCGATGGTCATACCGGCGGATTCGGCCCGCTCGGCAAGCGTTTTGAGGCTATCCAACAGGCACTGTCGGGCCTCGGGAAGATATGAAGGCGGATAGTTTCTGTTCAGGTTGCCCGCATGGACCACCATGAACTCCGCCTCCAAAAAGGCCGCCAGCTCCAGACATCTGAGATTTTGCTTGAGCCCCGCCTCCCGGAGGAGGGGGTTGAGGGTGGCAAGATTGATCTCGATGTAGGAGGCGTGGACGAAGGGGTGCAGCCCCCAGCGGGCAAGCAGCTCCTTGACCTCCCGCCAGCTGCCCTGCCTGCCCCCGTCGGGCAGGGCCCAGAACCGCTCGGCCACGACTTCCAGATACTTAACCCCGATCTCCCCGGCCAGGGCCGCCATCTCCTCGATGGTCCTGTCCTTGCCATGAGCGGAGATGCCCAGGCGGCTCTTCCACGATGGTCCGGCGCTCCCCACGGCTCAATCCCTCATTCTTTCTAACGCTTTTTTCACCGTGGCCAATCGGAGCAGGGCCATGAAATTGGTGACGATCGCCAGGAAATATATCGCCGGCTCCACCTGGTTAAGTACACCCGCCATGAAAATAACGAACAACCGCACGTCGCGGGAGTAGGGGAGGTATCTCAGGGGGCCGTCATCCCCGGCCAGGTAGTTCCTCCCGGTCTCCGCCAGGAATTTGGCCCGGTGGATGGAGGAGAGGGGAAGACCCAGGAGCGCCAGAAAACCGACCAGAACGATGGTGAAACTTCCGGTGGCAGCATAAGACGCATATACCATCCCCGCCACCGCCACGCCGTCCACGTAGCGATCCAATATGTTATCGAGATAGGCTCCGTAGGGGCCGGCCTGGTGTTTCAGCCGGGCGATTTCACCGTCCACGCCGTCCAGGATCGAGGAAATCTGGATGAAAATACCGGCCAGGGCCGTCATCAACCATATCCATAGAAGGGAACGGTCGGCGACAAAACCCGCTCCGAAGAAAAAGGCCGCACCCGCCAATCCGTACAGGGTGCTCACCACCGACACCTGGTTGGGGGTGATGGAATATGGGGCCAGTCGGCGGGTGATTTCCAGCGAGAAGAAGCGGTTGATGTAGCGGCTTATGGGGCCGTCGATCCGCTTGGCCGTCTTCAGCTTTACCATTAGGCGGTCTTCGCCTGCGCTGAGGGCCTCGGGAGTGTCCACGTCGAGCCAGAAACGGTCGCCGACGTCCACCGCCCTCATATCGCCGCCCTCTATCAACCGGCGGATTCCCCCCGAGAGGGAGCCGTCCCCCTCCCGACGGGCCTTCTCCAGGGCGGAGAACAACATGGGTCGGCAGAGGAACAGGCCGGTATCCACGCCGTCGGGATTTTCCAGCCCCTTGTCCATGGCGGTGATGGCATCCCGGTCGAGACGCACCAGGGTGGAGTCTTCAGGATCGAAGATGTCTTTAATCCCGCTATCCACGGCTAGTCTGCACACCTCTTCCCCGTCGTCGGCGGCTACCAGCTCCTCCAGAATCCCCGGCTCGAAAAGGTGATCGCACATCAGCAGCAGGAAGGGACCGGAAATATAGGAGGAGCAGGCGGAGACGGAAGTGCCGTTTCCTTCCTCCCAGTTGGGGTTCTCCACCACCTTGAGGGAAAGGCCGTGTTTTCCCTCAAGTTCCTTAACGTGATGCATCAACTCCTCTTTCCGGTACCCCACGACAACGTAAAAGTCGCGGACACCCGCATCCCGGCAGGTGAGAATCGTCCGTTCCAGCAGGGTGAGGCCCAGCAGGGGCGTAAGCGGCTTGGGCACGCAGTTCTCCCCATTCCGAAGGCGGGACCCCTCCCCGGCGGCCAGAATGACCGCGGGTAGCTCCCCGATTTTTCTCTTAATCTCACTCTCCTGCATTGATAATAGGCTCACGCGTGTTGCTCCAGAAAAAACTCTCTCCAAACAGCCCTCATAAACTTCGCATAACAAATTACCTAAATAGCAACATTTAACCGAATATATAATGTAAAATCAAAACGTAGTGCCCCTTCGACATCAAAAAACTTGACAATATGCCCCTCTCTAAATATCCTGAGTTCCTCAACCTTTGCGTCTATTACCATCATAAAGAGTGGGAAATGACTGAAAACCTTCTCACAGGAAACGCCGCCATCGCTCTGGGGGCGCTTGATGCGGGGCTCGAGGTGCTCACCGGCTACCCGGGCTCGCCGGCCACCACCGTGTTCGAGAACGTCATGGAGCAGCGCGGCAGCCGAAATGTCTATGCCGAATGGTCGGCTAACGAGAAGGTGGCCTTCGAGGTCGCCTCAGGGGCCTCGATTGCAGGCGCCCGGGCCATGGTCTGCGTGAAAAGCGTGGGGCTCAACGTCGCCCTGGACCCCCTCACCAACTTCAACCTCACCGGCTGTAACGGGGGCTTCGTGATCCTGCTGGGAGACGATCCCGGCGGATGGGGCTCCCAGAACGAGCAGGACGGCCGTCTCCTGGCCGCCTTCGCCGAAATACCCATCCTGGAGCCATCTGACCCGAAGGAGGGTTACCAGATGGCCCGCTACGCCTTCGAGCTGTCTGAGGAACACGGTATCCCGGTGATGATACGCACCACCAGGAAATTCTCCACCTCCACCGGAGAGATCGACCCCCAGTCGGACCCCGCTCCGGGAAAAAGGAAGGAATATTTCCGCCCCCCTGAGGGCTGGATATCCGTGCCCCAGTATATACTCCAGTTTCATGAAAAGCTACGGCAAAAGAACCTGGCCATAGCCGGGCAATTCGAGAGCGCCCCCTTCAACCATATCTCCATCGAAGGGAAATTCGGCCTGATGGGCAGCGGCCACGCCTTCACCAAAGCTAAAAATGTGCTCGACTCCTGCTCCGGGGGTTCCCTGAGCACCCTCAAGCTGGGCACTACTAACCCACTCCCTCAGCGGACGCTGGAGGAATTTTTATCAAAAGTGCCGGAGGTGCTGGTCTGCGAAGACAACCATCCCTTCATAGAAAAGGGGGTCAGAGAGCTGGCCAACAGGCTGGGCATAGAGGCCAGGATATACGGCCGGATGACCGGGCATTTCCCCTGGCCCGGTGAACTATCCGAAGCGTCCATCCATCAGGCGGTATCACTGTTCACCTCCATGAAACCACTCGCGGAAGACCCGGAAGCCGAAGCCTGGCAATACGGTACCCTGAAGCCTTTCCCCAAAGGCTGCCCCAACATAAACATTTTCGACGCCCTGCGGGATGCCATCCAGGAGCTGGACATCGAGCGGCCGGTGCTGGTGGGCGATTCCGGTTGCGGGGTGCGTTCCATGAGCCTCCCCTATCAAACCCTGGACGTCAAGTTGTGCATGGGGTCCAGCGTGGGTGTGGCCTGGGGCATGGTAAAGGGGGGCATAAACAGGAGGGCGGTGGCTTTGGTGGGCGATTCTTCCTTCTTCCACACAGGCATCAGCTCTATCCTCAGCGCTATCCATCACAACGCCGACGTAATGATAGTAATCCTCTACAACCACGCCACCGCCACCACCGGCCAACAGCCGCATCCCGGCTCGGAGCAGACCGCTTCGGGGCATCCCGGTCGCGGGGTCTCCATGGAAGCCATACTCAATGCCGGAGAGGCCGGCTTCGTTAAGAGGGTCAACACCGAAAAGACGGCCGAGCTGAAGGATGCTTTCAAAGAGGGATTGGCCATGAAGGGCATGGCGGTGATCATCGCAGACGGCCCCTGCCCCATGTTGACCCATGATTAGTTGACGGTAAGATATTTTCCGCTCACCTATCCGGAAAAAATCAGATGGAAATAAAACTGGTCGCCGATGTACACGGCGAGGTGGACGCGTTGAGGGAAGCGTTCGAGCCGGGGGACACGGCGGTGTTGCTCGGCGATCTCCTCAACTGGGTCGACTTCAGCTCCCTGGACGGAATGCTGGCCGAAATCCTCAGCAAGCAGGAGGTAGCTCAACTGTTGGAAGAGTTGGCCCGCGGCAATATCGAGAAAGCAAAAGCCCAGGCGGCCGTCTTCCTCAAGGAGAAGGGGCTTCAGAACGAAAAACTGAGGGGCATTGCCCGGGGCGTCTACCAGGAAATCTTTTCGGTAATCCCCTGTGAAGCTTACGTCCTCTACGGCAACGCGGACTACCCCGACATAATGAAAGAGTGCCTCCCCTCCAACGCCACCATGCTGGAGGCCGAATGCATGGAAATCGGCGGGACAAGGTTCGGGTTCGTCTCCGGCGTTCCCCCCTACAAATGGGCCGTGGGCCTTCCGGGGGAAACAGACGGAGAGACCTATCGCCGCCGGATAGAAAGCCTGGACAGTGTGGAGGTGCTATGCACCCACTTCCCGCCCGCATATCAAGAGCTGACCTACGACGTGTTGGCTAAAAGAAGCGAGGAAGGGAGCGAGGCATTATCCGAGTATATTGAAAGGGAACAACCAGGTTACGCCTTTTTCGGCCACGTCCACCAACCTCAGGAGAAAAGCAAACAGGTGGGGCGGACCCGGCTGATCAATACGGGTTATTTCAGGCGCGAGAAAAAGGTCTACACGTTGAAACTCTGAACCCGCTGCACATAGCACAAATAATAATTGACAAAAATTGCACTCCATACTTTATAATTATAACAATTATAATAATTATAACTAAAATTGAAGGTCAAATTGCCGATAACTCTATATGAGGGACTTAAAATGGCGTCCACCGGCCAAATGACAGCGCGATCAGAAAATTGTACAGGTTGCCTCATGTGCCAGCTGGCGTGTTCTTTTACCAAGACATCAGAATTCAGCCCCTCAAAATCTTTCCTATCTATCGAGAGAATAGATAAATCTGAAAGATACGAGGTGGGCTTCACCGAAGATTGCGACGGCTGCGGGGTGTGCACTCAATATTGCTACTACGACGCTATAGAAAGCGAATAATAGATTTCAACCGCCCTGATTATTGTAAATCTATGGAGGTTGCTGGAATATGATTCGTAAATTGTTAATTGCTTTCCCAATTATAATCTCCCTTATGCTGGCGGGATGTTTCGGTGAGACCTCCGTCAAACAATATAGAATCGGGCACGTGGAAACCGCCAAGACCGTCGAGCCGCCCGCTGAAAAGCCGGCCAAGAAAAAAGAAAAGGTTAAAAAAGTAAAAAAGAAGAGGAAGAGCCGCAAAGAAAAGGCTAAAATCACCGTCGCCAAGCGTAAGAAGAAAGAAAAGAAAACCGAAACGGCTGCCGCCTTGCAAATCGAGCGCTACCGGTTAAACGAAATGGAGAAGACTATCGAGGCCCTGAGAAAAACGGTCAATCTCCAACAGGAACGTAATCAGCAAATAGAAGAGCGGTTGGGGACAATCCAATCCCAGAGAGCCGAAAAAGCCGGAACCGCCGGCGCCGCGACTCTTGAGCGCTATCGGATAAAGGAGCTAGAGGAGACTATCGAAGTCCTGAGAAACATGGTCAATCTCCAGCAGGAGCGCATCCAACTGCTTGAGAAACGGTTGGGAACGATCAGGCGGCGCCGATAAGGACTTCATGAATAATCCTATACCCGCCGGTTCTAACTGCTTACTTATATACAGGTAAACTGACAAGCGGAAAACTCCACACGAGCCAAGCCCGCCCCCTGAGCCATACAGAACGCAGAGAGGGGAAATTTCAAGCGGGAGCCCCTCCGCGCACCCGCGGCGGACAATTTTTCAAAACCGACTATGCAGAAGTATAAGACCG
>JAUXIQ010000353.1 GCA_030620925.1 Nitrospinota bacterium | reverse complement strand
CCACTGCTACGTCGGCGGACTTTAGTGACAGCCCATCGAGCTCCAGCATCCCATTACCGGAAATATCCCCTTCTCCAAACTTGCCTTCAAAGTTTACAAGCTCCACTTTTAGCGGTGAAAAGAGAAAAGTGCCTCTCAATCCAGTAATGGGGGGTTCGAGATCCCTCAAAAACGCATTGTTAATTACAAAAGACGCCCGTCCGCGAATTTCAGGGTCGAGTATTCTACCCCCTATGAGTAACCGGTAATCCAATGCCCCATCAACGGATAGAAGTAAAGCGCTCAACTTCTTCCCGGAAAGCTTCAAAAGCGGTTCAATGGGTGAACTCCCTTCTACGGTGAGATCGAGCTCGCCATCGATTTTCACCAAACCCCCTACGGTAAAATCACCCAGAATTGAGGAAAACCTCATGGGTGGAACGCTGATCTCACCATTCTCCATACTTATCTCGGCTTCTTCCCTTAACTTAACAGCAAGCTTCTCGGAGGAGATAGACGCCGATAAAAGGCGTAACTGCAGAGTGGTCTCGCCTGGTTTCTTGTAGTCCCCCTGGATCGATGCATAACCGTTTACTCTTACCACCGGTCCGGAGGGCAGAGCGGTAAAGCAGCTCAAATTCTCGGAAAGGTTATGGAAGGTCAACTCAAACTGAAGGCTCTCATCGCCTCCACCCATAATCAGCCTGCCACGCCCACTTATATCCCCCTCCCTGTAACCGGCTTTCAGCTCTTCTATGTGGACCTCTCTTTCGTTGAAGTCTATGGAAGCATACTCCAGCTTCAGAGGCGAGCACATTGAAGGGTGTTTGAAGCTCGCTCCTTCCACCCTGGCCCTGCCCAGCAACAGCGGGTTCTTTATGCGGCCTTTGAGATTGGCATTGACTTCTGCAATGCCTGAGAATTGTCCCAGTTGTGGTCTCAAGTAATTAATCAGCTTCAGATCGACCTTCCCGCGTAAAAGGAAATCGAGTTCTCCGGCCATTGAAATCTCACCCCCGACCTCAAAGAGTGATTCTCCGCCCTCCATCTGAAAAGGCTGCACTTTCAAGCGACCCTCCGCCAGGTTGAACAACATGGGCGAGCGGTTTTCCCAAGAAAACCCGGCTCCCGCTAATTTCAGGCGGCTCACGTTCAGGAATGTGGAGGCGGTTTGGCCGGTTTGTCCTTCGGCCCGGCCGGTGGCGCTCATCCACCCCGAAAGGCTCGGCAGCCGGGCCAGAGAGGAAAGCAAAGGGGTAATTCGAAAATCATTGAGCCGGTAGCTCAGCCGATATTTTTTTTCACCGAAAGAATCAAACCGCCCCTGAAAGACTATCGTGCCCTCATCATCCGCCGCTTCTATCGATAACCCTTTCTTATCCTTCTTGAATTTATATGATATGTCGGGCAGTTCGGCATCTCTGTAACTCAGCTCTTCAACGCGCCCGAAACCGCGCAGTTTAAGCTTTTTCAGTGAGCCCCCCAGGTCGGCCGTGAAGTCGACCGCCCCTTTAACCGGCACCTTCAGGAACCCCAACTTATCCAGCTCAACACCCTTCCCCGAGAGCGAGAGACTTATTCCCCCCCCGTAATTCACAGCGCCGTGAAGCTCTATTTCTCCTCCGCCGAACCCCCCCTCAGCCCGGTTAAACTGAACCCCCTTCCCATCCAGGCTCAACGACGTAATTGTATTGAAGCGCTCGCCATTGTAGACCCCGTCATCCAACCGGATGTCAGCCTCCATCTTGAAACCGCCATCCCACCCTACGTTCCAGTCCATGGCCAGGCGGCTGTCTATCTTTGCGGCCAGCCTCTCCGCCCGGGGGAATATATTTTTCAGGTTTCTCAATAGTCCGGAAACGCTGCCCGACTTCGCATCGCCATCCAGTCGGAAAGAGAAGCGTTCATCAAAATGAAAGATGCCTCCTGCATTGACCGCAAGTACGGGGCCGTTGACCTGGATACTTTTCAGGGTGAGCGATCTGCGATGGTATGCAAAGCGTCCCTTTGCTTCACCCAGCGGAAGGCCTCTCCATACCAGAGATTGGGTCATAAACTCACCGCTAAACACCGATTTCTTCTCCCGGCCCGGCTCTTTATAACCTTCCCGTTGGACTTTTCCAACAATTCTGGCCCATCCTTCCAGTTCCTGTCTGTGAAGGGCTTTAAAGGCGTAGAGATCGAATATCTCCGCATTGTAGTCCATATCCACCGGGCCGGAAAAGCCGTAGCTGCCGCTAACGGCGGCCGACAATATTTCGGAGCTTAAGGCAAACCTCGATATGGTGAGTTTTTCATGACTCAGCGTAAAGCTCCCGCTCAAGCGGGATGAGCCCAGGAACAGCCCGCCTTTTTCCTGGGATTCACTTTTAAAGAAATGAGAGGTAGTCAATCTTAAATCGTCAAACGAAGCATCTATTTCCGTGCTTATATTTAACCGGCCTCTGGAAAAACTGTCTCCATCAATTGTTATCAGTGCCTCTCTGATTTTTCCGGTAACCGACAGGGGGCGTCCCGCAGTTTTCTCCACTTCCGAGAGGTCGATCCCCTGCAGCTTGTAGGAGCCGGTGGTATGAATTACGCTCTCACCTGAAAAGCGAAGGCTTCCCTCTCCCTCCACGCTCCCGCTCCACAGGTTTGCAGAAAGATTCTTAAACTTCAGAGTTCCTTTCCCGTATCCAAATAATGCGGATATACTATCGATTTGCAGGGAAGATGTTTGGACTCCGGGAGATTCCAGTCTCCCCTGTATCTGGAGGTCATCAGGTGAACCCGTAATGCCAACGTCTATTTTCACCTCGCCCTTGAGGGGTATTTTCTTCCCCAACAGGGCGCCGTAAGCGTCCACCGGGCCGCTGGATTCAACCTTCAGGGCCAGAGTTCGGTTTTCACCTCCGTTCACCTTCCCCTTAATGTTCAGGGCAATGCCGTTCACCGTGGCGCTGAGCTTCTCGATCATCAGCCCCTCGGCTCCAAGGGTCAGAGATAGCGCAAGCCCCCAGATCTCCTTCGTATCACCTTTATAGAGGACCTCGGCGCGGGGCACGGATACGTCCAGCTCGACTCCATCCTGCAGCCGGAAAATGATATTAGCGCTTTTGAGTAAAACCGAAAGGTCTTTTGAGGGAATATGAAGGGCCAGCTCACCGTGCAGAAGCTCGATTCTCGATGGCGCCAGTATAGCCGGAGTGCCGTT
>JAUXIQ010000411.1 GCA_030620925.1 Nitrospinota bacterium | reverse complement strand
GTCTTCCGCTCGGCGGCGGCCAGGCAGGCGGCACGGTTAACCGCGGTGGTCGTTTTGCCTACGCCACCTTTCTGATTTGAAACGCTGACCACCTTCCCCATTCCACCACCGGAATTAAAACGCTCAGAACGCAACGGCTCACCGTCGGAATATCATTGAAATTTCAGTATATCTCAAAGGGTCGGATCATTCAAGAAAATGTTTAAAGCAGTCCTTTTTTAAAAACCAGAAGATGGATACCCTGCTCCTCTCCCGCCCAGCGGGGGGAGACCACCCGTAAAAACTCCATACCGTTGCAGGAAGCGGCTTCCCCGGCGGCCTCCATCTGTGAAGCATAATCCGTGCCTTTAATGGTTATGAACAGGCCGCCATCGGAGAGCAGGGGAGCCGCCGCACAGAGCGCGGGGCCCAGTTTGCCCGCGGCCCTGGCGGTGACCACATCGAAGCGGCCCCGCATCTCGGCTCTAGCGCCCAACTCCTCGGCTCTGGCGCGGAGGCAGAGGGTATCGGCGAGTTTGAGCTGTCGAACGATATGTTTCAGAAATGCGACCTTTTTCTCACGGGCCTCCACTAACGTCACTTCCAACTCCGGCGATAATACTTTAAGAGGTATGCCGGGAAACCCGCCCCCCGAGCCGAGGTCCATGATCCTCTGGCCCCCACTGAAGGAAGGGGCTGAAAGGAAAGCGGCCGAACCCAGCAGCAACACCCTGACCATGGCCTCGTCGGTCTTGAGCCCGGTCAGGTTCATCCTGCGGTTCCAGCGCTTGAGCTCTTTAAGCAAATGGGCCAGGGAGTCTAACTGTTCCTGATGGAGGTCGAAACCGGAGGCCGTGAATTCTTTTCGGATGAGAGAGCCGATGTCCATTTTATAAGTTCATCCGCCTTGATGTCTCTTGAGGTGCACCATCAGAGCTGAAACGGCTGAGGGGGTCACGCCGGAGATGCGCGAGGCTTGCCCCAGGGAAGCGGGCTGCACTTCCGCCAGCTTCTCCCGCACCTCGTTGGAGAGGCCGGCAAGCCCTGAATAGTCGAACCCCTCAGGGATGCGCATCTTCTCCAGTTTTTTGAGTTTTTCCACCTCTGCTTCCTGCCTCTTGATATAGCCCTCGTATTTAACCTGCGCTTCGACTTCGTCGGCCGCCTCACCGGGCGGCAGCGGTGAACCTTCATTCAACTTGCCGAGGGATGAATAGTCGAGCTCGGGCCTCCTGAGCAGCTCCTTTAAAGAAAGAGGCTTGTTTAAGGGGGTGCTTCCCAGCTCCTCTATTATGCGATTGATTTCAGCGGTGGGTCTTACCTGAGTGCTTTCCAGCCTTCTCAACTCCTCCTCGATGGCTCTCAGTTTATCGGCATAAAGCCCATAGTCTGCATCGTCCACCAGACCCAGGGCGCGCCCCTGCTCCCTCAGCCGGAGGTCGGCGTTGTCCTGCCTCAACAGGAGGCGGTATTCTGCCCTGGAGGTGAACATGCGATAGGGCTCCCGGGTGCCTTTGGTCACCAGGTCGTCGATGAGCACTCCTATATAAGCCTGATGCCGGTCGAGCACCAGACCCTCCTCTCCCCTGCACCGAAGGGCGGCGTTTATCCCGGCCATGATCCCCTGCGCGGCGGCCTCCTCATAGCCCGAGGTGCCGTTGATCTGGCCCGCATGGTAAAGGCCGGATACCGGCCTGGTCTCCAGGGTGGGTTTGAGCTGGGTAGGGGGGACGAAATCGTACTCGATGGCGTAGCCGGGCCGCATTATTTCCGCCCTTTCCATGCCGGGAATGGTGCGCAGCATCTTAACCTGCACGTCGATGGGGAGGCTGGTGGAGAGACCGTTGACGTAGGTCTCGAAGGTCCGGCGACCCTCCGGCTCTATAAATATCTGATGCCGTTCCCGCTCTTCGAAGCGCACCACCTTATCCTCCACCGAGGGGCAGTAGCGGGGTCCGACGCCCTTGATCACTCCCCTGTACAGTGGAGAGCGGTCCAGGCTGCCGCGGATTATCTCATGCGTGTCCGGGTTGGTATAGGTCAGCCAGCAGGGCATCTGGGGCTGGTCAATTTTTTCCGTGGAGTAGGAGAAGGGGGTAGGGGGGTCGTCTCCGGGCTGCTCCACCATGGCCTTGAAGTCGATGCTCCTGGCGTCCACGCGGGGGCAGGTGCCCGTTTTGAGGCGGCCGGTCTTAAAACCGAGCGATTCGAGGCAGGCTGTGAGACCCTGGGCTGGGGATTCGGCGCCCCGGCCCGATGGATAGCTCGCAAGGCCCACGTGGGCCAGGCCCCGGAGGAAGGTGCCCGTGGTGAGGATGACCGTCCGGCCCCGGAAGGCCACGCCGATATTGGTCTTCACCCCTTCCACCGCCGGGCAACCACTGCCTTTACTTTCAGGCACCAGAAGGCTCTCCACCGTGGCCTGCTTCAGGTCCAACCCCTCCTCCTCATCGAGAAGAGAACGCATCTCCAGGCGATAATGGAGCTTGTCCGCCTGCGCCCTGGATGCGCGCACCGCGGGGCCTTTTCCCCGGTTGAGCACCCTGAATTGTATACCGGCGGTGTCTATGCACTTCGCCATTCGGCCGCCCAGCGCGTCTATTTCCCGCACAAGGTGACCCTTGGCCAGTCCGCCGATGGCCGGGTTACAGGACATGTAGGCGACGCTGTCCAGATTCATGGTGAGCAGCAGGGCTGAGCAGCCCATGCGCGCCGCGGCCAGCGCCGCCTCGCAGCCGGCGTGCCCCGCTCCTACCACGATGACATCGTATTCCTT
>JAUXIQ010000066.1 GCA_030620925.1 Nitrospinota bacterium | reverse complement strand
GAGAGCCGCCCGGTTCGGCGGTGGTAAGCACCTTTTTGCCTTCTGCCTCGAGGGCGGCGCGCAGAAGCTTCATCTGGGTGCTCTTCCCGCAGCCCTCCACCCCTTCTAATGTGATTAGTTTCCCTCTCTCCATATTATTAACAAGGTATGTTCACATCATTTTTGGCGAATATATCAGCTACTTCGAACCCTCTTACAGCGTATTCCCGCTAAGTATAGCACATGGGTTTCAGCTTTTCACTTTAATTCAGCCCCGAATTATCCCCATCAGGCGCCCTCGTCGGCAAGGCTCTCCAGGCGGGCCGTCATCGTTTTGTAATGGCTGCCCGGCCAGTATATACGACGGCAGCGGGGGCAGACCGAAAATTTTGTATGTACCGTGTAAATATAGTCGGGGACTTTACCCTCCACGCGTTCCTTACTTATCGGTTTGATGGTTACGTTACAAGACGAACAGAGGCTGAGGACTTTTCCCGTGGGAAATATATTAAAATTTCGAGATACTTCCTTGAGCTGTTCCTCAGGGTAATCGCTTTGAATGAAAAGGTTGGGGGGCAGGTTTTCCCGGGAGATTATCCGGGTATCCCTGGTCAGGATTATTCTATCCTCCTCACGCGCTTTTTTTATCAGCGCCCTTTTGTCTCCACCCTTGAAATAGAGGGTATCGTAGCCCATTATCCTCAGCCATTTGGCCAATTTGCCCAGCATGGCATCTGCTATGAATCTGGGTTCGGTTGACAAAGCCGTAACCCCTTCCTCAAGAATCTGAAAAAAAGCTCTACCGCCTTACGTGCTTCTATTATTAATAACCGCTCAACAGTAATACTGCAAGCAGGGGCGGGTTTCATCCCCCGGCGCGGGGCCGCCCCTGCGATGCAGTATCCCTGCGAAACAGGCGGCGAAATTACTCGTGTCGCAGGCTGATTTTGTCGTTCATATACGGTGATAAAGCGATAGCTCACCTTCGGAAGTCTGGTCCCGGGAGGGCTGTAACCGCAGCCTTTAAGCTTGACAAAAGGCCGTATAACATTTACCTTTAAGAATTGGAAAATAGCCGTATGAAAGTTCGCGTTTCTGCCGTCGGTTTTGCATAAAGCCAGGCTTTACCTCCTTATTTGATAGGAGGAAATTTCGGATGCAGCAACTACCCTTTAACGAAAGAGGATTTGACGTCTTAAAGATAATCATTAAGACGTATATGGATACTGCCGAGCCCGTGGGCTCCAGAACGGTTTCCAAAAAGTCTATATTCGACCTCAGCCCGGCTACCATAAGAAATATCATGGCGGACCTTGAGGAAACCGGCCTCATCTCACAGCCGCACACTTCCGCCGGTCGGGTGCCCACCGATCACGGATACCGCCTTTACGTCGACGCACTCAGGCAGCTTCCTCCCCTCACCGGGGTGGAAAAAGAGCAGATAGAAAAGGCGTATAGAGAAGAAGCGGGCTCAGCAGACCCTTTCGAGTTAACCACCCGCCTGCTTTCCTCCTTCTGTCGCTATTCGGGTATGGTGCTTCTTCCCAGCTTGATCAACGCCACCATAGACCGCATTCAGTTCATCAGCATCAAGCCCAGGAACGTTCTGGTGGTTTTTATTACCAGGGAAGTTATTTATCACAACAGGGTGGTTGAGCTTGATGAGGATATCCCTCAAGACCGACTCGACGCCATGAGCCGTTATCTGAAAGACGAGTTCATGGGGCTCACCTTGAGGGAAATGCGAAAGCAGATACTGGAGAGGATGAACAAGGAGAAGGAACAGTATGACAGCCTCCTCAGAAAGGCCATGGAGGTGAGCCAGAAAGCCCTGGAGGACGATGACACCGCGGGCGAGCTCATGGTTGGCGGAACCATGAACATTTTCGACTTTCCGGAGCTGGTGTGCGACGTGGATAAGATGAGGAACATTTTTAAGGCTTTCGAGGATAAGAGCGAACTCATAGAGATTCTTGATAAATGTCTCAAAGAAGAAGGCACCCGGGTTCTGATAGGCTCCGAGTGCCCGGTCAGAGAGATGGAAGATTTCAGTTTCGTGGTTCACGCCTATAAATCCGGCGATACGAATAAGGGTGCTCTGGGTGTGTTCGGGCCCAAGAGGATGGAATACCCCAGGGTTATTGCCATTGTCGACCATTTGGCTGAGGTGATGAACAGGGTGCTCTCGGCCTGAAGGTAGCCCCGTCCGTTAGAAACAAATCCTCCTAGTATGCTCGTCAAATCAGGCGGAGGTCTATCCATGAAAGTTCCCATCAACGGGCCGGAAGAAGAAGGTAAGGAAACTTTGGCGGCTCCGGATGAGAAGGAAAAGCAGCCCGCTGAAACTTCCTCCGCTGAAGATATACCCACTGATGATCCCCGGGAATTGGCCCGTTTGCTGAAAGAAAAAACAGAGGAAGCCCAGGCTCATTATGATAGACTCCTTCGTCTTCAGGCGGACTTCGAGAACTATAAGAAACGCCTGGAAAAAGAAAAGGCCGGATTCGTAAAGTATGCCAATGAAGAGCTGATCAAAGAGCTTCTGGCTGTGCTCGATGACCTGGAGAGGGCCCGCGCCTCTGCCGAGCTCGACTCTACGGACGAACGGTTGCTGGAAGGCATAAAAATGATCGAGAGCAAGTTCAAGGACGTTCTCGATGGAGCAGGGGTGGAAGAGGTACAGACGGTGGGCGAGGAGTTCGATCCCAACTACCATGAGGCCGTGATGACCACCCCCGCCGAAGGTAATGCCCATAACATGGTCACCCAGGAGTTGCAGAAGGGATACATCCTGTCCGGAAAAGTTATAAGACCGGCCAAGGTTGTAGTGGCGGTTGAAGGGCCGGACGAAAGCTGAGGATTTTCGGTTTGAACAAATGTGATTATTACCAGGTCCTGGGGGTTTCACGACAGGCCTCCGTCGAAATCATAAAGAAGGCCTACCGCGAAAAAGCGCACCAGTACCACCCCGACAAAAATGCCGGTGATCGCTCCGCTGAAGAGAAGTTCAAGGAGATAGCGGAGGCTTACGAAGTCCTCAGTGATCCGCATAAACGCGCCGAGTACGATCGATTCGGCCACCGCAGCGGGTTCGCCGGCCAAGGCTATCAGAACTACGGAACCGATTTCGGCGATATCTTCAGCGATATTTTCGAGGACATCTTCGAGTGGCAGCGCTCGAGCTCCGGGGCGACTCAACGGGGCAGCGACCTGAAGTATAGTCTGGAGATATCGCTGGAGGAGGCTGCCGGCGGGTCTCAGACGAAGATTAAGGTGCCGCGCCAGGAGGTCTGCTCCGCCTGCGGTGGAAATGGCGCCAGGGACGGAGTTCACATCTCGACCTGTCATGCCTGCGGGGGCCGGGGGAGCGTTCGATACGGAAGCGGGTTATTGGGGGTCCAGGCCGAATGTCGCACCTGCCGCGGCACGGGGACCATCATCAAAGAACACTGCAAATCGTGTAAAGGCAAGGGCAGCGTCAGAGCGGAAAAACTGATCATGGTCAAGATACCCGCAGGAGTTTCCCATGGAACGAGGCTTAAACTATCCGGTGAAGGCGATGCCGGGGTAAACGAGGGGCAGAGCGGAGACCTGTTGGTGATTATAAAAGTACGACCTCACCCCATTTTCAAGCGCGAAGGTGATGATGTTATCTGCGAAGCACCGGTGAGCTTCGTTAAGGCGGCACTGGGGGGGGAAGTGAAAATCCCCACGCTCGACGGCGCTTCAAGAATTAAATTACCCCCCGGAACCCAGTCGGGCAGGATTTTCAGAATGAAGGGGAAAGGTATTCCCAGGCTGAACGGACGCGGCCGGGGTGACCAACTGGTCAAAGTCTTGCTGGAGGTGCCCACCGGTCTAAGCGGGGAGCAGAGGAAACTGCTGGAAGAATTCGCCGAGTTGAGCGGCGAACAGATTTCCGAAACCCAAAAGGGTGTTCTGGAAAAAATTAAGGACCTTTTTAGCACTTAACGGCCCTTGAGGGCCAATGAAGGCTGATAACGCCTATTCCTTCCCGAACTATGTCCCGACACCGCAAAAGGTTTTTCGTAGACCCTTCCCTTATGAGCGGCGGCCGGTTTATCATATCCGGCACCGATGCCAGGCATATAGTCAGGGTGCTCAGGCTGGGGCCGGGGGATACCCTCCGAGTGGTAACCGGCGAGGGCCGGAGCCACCTGGCGCGCATAGAAAAAGCGTCGCAGGATGAGGTGGAATGCTCCATCGTCTCCGCGGAGAAGAGTATCTCCGCCCGCGGAGTTGCGGTAACGCTGGTTCAGGCCGTCCCCAAGGGGAAGGCCATGGAGCCCATCATACGAAAGGCCACCGAGCTGGGGGTGGCAACCATCGTGCCCCTCGAAACAGAGAGATGCGTGAGCCGCCTGAAAGGGGATAAAGCCCAGCAGAGACTCCAGCGATGGCGAAAGATAGCCGCCGAGGCCGCCAAACAATGTTCCCGCTTCACTATTCCCGAGGTTACTTCCATAAAGACCCTCCCGGAGCTGCTTCAGGATCATGGAGAGACGGATCTTAAAATTATGCTATACGAAGAGGAGAAAACCAACAGCCTGAGACAGGCTCTCTCCGGCACAAAAGGCGCGGAGAAGGTGAATATCCTGGTGGGCGCCGAGGGGGGATTCGCTCCTCAAGAAGTGGAGACCGCCAGAGGGGACGGGTATATCACGGTTTCCCTCGGCCCTCGAATACTGCGCATGGATACAGCTTCGCTGGCCCTGCTCTCCATCCTCATGTATGAGCTGGAAGACCTGGAACCTTGACAGAGCGCATGCCTCATGGTAGTTTTTCGTTACAGTCGCACACCGTCTATTTTCTCTGAGACACTCCCTGATTGAAGGTTATCCAAATGGCGAAATTCAGCAGAGCGATTTTGAGCGTTTCCGATAAGCGGGGTTTGCTGGAGCTGGCGCAAAAACTGCACGCCATGGGCGTGGAGATCATCTCCACCGGCGGCACGGCAGAGCATCTCGAGGAGGCCGGCATCGACGTCGTCCAGGTATCCGAGGTGACCGGTTTCCCGGAGATTATGGGGGGAAGGGTCAAGACGCTGCACCCCAAGATACACGGGGGGATACTGGCGCGGCCGGAGAACCCGGGAGACCGGGAAGCCCTTGAATCCCACCAGATAAAGCCCATCGACCTGGTGGTGGTGAACCTCTACCCCTTCGAGCAGACGGTGGGTAAGGGGGGGGTGGAGAGGGACGAGGCCCTTGAAAAAATAGACATAGGAGGCCCCTGCATGCTGCGGGCCGCGGCCAAGAACTACACCCGGGTGGCCGTCCTCTGCGACCCTGATGATTACGGGGCGGTCATGGATGAGCTGGAATCATCGGGCGGTGAGCTTTCCGAGGAGACCCGCCGCAAACTGGCTGTCAAGGTTTTCCAGCATACCGCCCGTTACGACTCGATTATAGCTTCTTTCCTCCCCAGTCTCGGCGGAGTCCAGGCCGAGGGGTTTCCCCCATATTTCAACATCAGTTTCGAAAGGGCACAGGAGTTGCGCTACGGTGAGAATCCGCATCAGAAGGCCGCCCTGTACAGAGAGTCTCCCATGCCCGCGGGAGCGCTGCTGGGCACAAAACAGCTCCACGGGAAGGAACTCTCTTATAACAATATACTTGATCTGGACGCCGCCCTCTCGGGCGCCCGCCAGTTTGAGGAGCCCGCCGCGGTCATCATTAAGCATACCAATCCCTGCGGCGTGGCGGTGGCTGAAGACCTTCTCCAAGCCTACACAAAGGCCAAGGAAACGGACCCCGATTCCGCCTTCGGCAGCGTAGTGGGCCTGAATCGCGAGGTGGATGAGGAAACGGCGAAAGAGCTCTCCTCGACCTTCGTGGAAGCGGTGATTGCCGCGGGTTTTTCCTCCACCGCATTGGAGATACTGACTAAAAAGAAGAATATCCGCCTCATCGATATGAGAGGGGAAACCGCTGCCCCTTATTCAACCCACTTTCACGGGATCACCTTCAGAAAAGTGAGCGGCGGCCTTCTGGCACAGGATGAAGACCAGCTCACCCTCGATCCCTCGAAGCTCGAAGTGGTTACCCAGCGGGAGCCTACTGCGGAGGAGATGCGCGCCCTGACTTTCGCCTGGAAGGTGGTCAAGCTGGTCAAATCCAATGCCATTGTCTATACCACTGATAGCCGCACCGTGGGGATAGGAGCGGGGCAGATGAGCAGGGTGGACTCCTCGCGTCTGGCGGTGATGAAGGCCCGGTCTTCCCTCAAAGGGACGGTGCTGGCCTCCGACGCTTTCTTCCCCTTTCGGGACGGCGTCGACGTGGCCAAAGAAGCAGGCGCCACCGCAGTGATTCAGCCGGGGGGCTCCGTCCGCGACCAGGAGGTCATTCAAGCCGCCGATGAGCACGGGATGGCCATGGTCTTCACGGGTATGAGGCATTTCAGACACTGAACAATGCACGATAAACAGAGGAACATCAGTTCATTGTTTGTTGAATATCATTGGGCGGTCAAGGTGCGTCTTGAGTCTCCGGGAGGTGACCTATGGAAACAAACCCGCACCACCCTTTCGTGAAGCTGGCCATCGAGGCTATAGACCATTACACTAAATCGGGGGAAACTTTAGCCGCCCCCGAAAACCTTCCCCCGGAGCAGAAAACTCCCAGAGGCGTGTTCGTCTCCATAAAAAAATCGGGGAGGCTGCGTGGCTGCATCGGGACCATCAGGCCCGTCAGAGAGAACCTGGCTGAGGAGATAATCGCTAACGCAGTCAGCGCCGCGGCCAAGGACCCCCGCTTCGATCCTGTCACCGGATCGGAATTGAAACAGTTGGGAATCACCGTGGATGTGCTGACCCTTCCGGAGCCGGTAGAGGATGTGAGCGAGCTTGACCCTAAAAAGTACGGAATCATCGTCTCCAAGGGGTACCAACAAGGGGTTCTCCTTCCCGACATAGGGGTGGAGACGGTGGCGGAGCAGATAGAAATCTGCCGCCAGAAGGCGGATATCATGCCCGATGAAGAAGTGGAGATACAAAAGTTCGAAGTGGTCAGGTATTACTGATTACACTTAATGGACGTTAACCGCACATTATCGGATAAAACCGTTCACGCAAATGAAACTTCCCCTTATTCTTGCGTCCCGCTCGCCTCGCAGGCAAAAGCTCCTGGAACAGTTGGGGTTCCCCTTCAAGGTCGTCCCCCCTCAGATTGACGAGACCACCGAGGAAGGGTTAGCGCCAGAGGAGAGCGCGGCCCTGCTCGCCAGACGCAAGGCGGAGTCGGTGGCCCGCAAGTACGAAGACCACCCGGTATTGGGGGCGGACACCGTGGTGGTGCTGGGGGAGAAGCTGCTGGGCAAACCCCGCTCGCCGGAAGAGGCCGCGGAATGTCTGAGAGTGTTGAGCGGAAAGCAACATCTGGTGATTACCGGCCTTTCCCTGGTTCACGCAGCGGAGAAGCTGTCTCTCTCCAGGACGGCCGCCACCAAAGTTTGGCTGGAAGCCTTAAGCGAGGCTGAAATAGAGGCGTACGTGGCTTCAGGGGAACCCATGGATAAGGCCGGAGCCTATGCCATTCAGGGGAAAGGCGCCGTTATGGTTAAGCGCATAGAGGGCTGCTACAACAACGTGGTGGGTCTGCCGCTCAACCTGCTGGCGCAGACGGTGCGTGAGGCCGGTCTGGACATCTGGGAACTGATGCGCGGAGAGTAGGGGCGGGCGGATGCGAATCGGCGTGGATACAGGCGGAACTTTCACTGACTTCATCATCATCGAAGAAGGGGGAGTCCGCATACATAAAGTTCCCTCGACTCCTTCGGACCCCGCTGTAGCAGTGCTCCAGGGTTTGGACGATGTGGCACCCCCCGAAAAGCGCCGGGAAATTGTACACGGCTCGACGGTGGCCACCAACGCCATACTTACCGGCAGCGGCGCGGTAACCGCGCTGGTCACCACCGCCGGGTTCGAGGACGTGATAGAGATAGGGCGCCAGACAAGGGCCGGCATCTACGACCTCTCCGTGGACCGCCCTCCCCCATTGGTCCCCCGCTCCTTGCGCTTCGGAGTGAGCGAGAGGACGGATCATCGGGGCCGGGTGGTGGAGAAAGTGAGTGTCTCGGCGCTGGCCCCATTGCTCAAGAAGCTCAAACGCGCCGGAGTCGAGTCAATAGCCGTTTGTCTCCTATTCTCCTACGCCGATCCCCGCAACGAAAAGACACTGCAAAGGGAGCTTAAGGCCCTGGGCGTGCCCCTGTCCCTGTCTCACGTTATTCTCCCCGAATACAGGGAGTACGAGCGGACCAGCACCACCGTCATCAACGCCTACGTGGCCCCCGTCATGGAGAGATATATCGGGCGGCTGGAAAAGGAGAGCGGCAGTCCCTCGTTTAAGGTGATGCAGTCCAACGGCGGCACCATCACCGCCGGAAGCGCAATACAGAGGCCCGTCCATACCATACTCTCCGGCCCTTCAGGGGGCGT
>JAUXIQ010000415.1 GCA_030620925.1 Nitrospinota bacterium | reverse complement strand
GGGGCTTTGCTATGGAAGAGGTGGGTTTGACGGCGATGCGCATCACGATGTCTTCCCCGCTGGAGATTCCCCCCAGTATTCCGCCGTGGTTGTTGGTGATGGTCCCCACTTTCTTGTCTTTCATAACCATCGGGTCGTTTACCTGGGAGCCGTACATCTCAGCAACATCGAACCCTATTCCGAACTCCACCCCTTTCACGCCGCCTATGCTGAGTATGGCTCCCGCCAGGTCCGCATCCAGCTTATGGAACACCGGCTCACCCAGACCGGGCGGAACGCCCTGCGCCGTCACCCCCACGATGCCGCCCAACGAATCACCGCCGGCCCGGACCTTTTCAACCAGTTCCTCCATCTTAGCGGCGGCATGGTTATCGGGGCACCGCAGTGGGTTCAGCTCAATCTGGTCGAAGTCTATCTTCCCCGCCTTAATCTCCCCTACTTGCAGGGTATATCCGTAAATTATTATTTGGTATTCTCTGAGCAACGTTTTGGCCACCGCCCCCGCCGCCACCCTCGCTGCAGTCTCACGGCCACTGGCCCTGCCACCGCCGCGATGATCACGCCGCCCGTATTTAGCCTCGTAAGTATAATCGGCGTGTCCCGGCCGGTAGAGGTCTTTTATCTCCTCGTAGGCGGTCGAATCCGCGTCCACATTCCTGATTAACAAAGATATCGGGGCGCCTGTGGTGTATCCCTCGAAAACGCCGGAGCAGATTTCCACTCGGTCAGGCTCCGCCCTCTGTGTGGTGGATGCGCTCTGTCCGCCCCTGCGCCGTTCAAGCTCTTTCTGGATAAAGTCGGCATCCAACTCCAGCCCCGCCGGACAGCCGTCTACTGTAGCTCCTATTGCCGGGCCGTGGGATTCTCCCCAGGTGGTAACCCGAAATATCTCTCCAATACTATTTCCCGCCATTTAGCTCTGTCCTCGACCGACGCCGGAACGTCGGTTTTCAAATTCCTCCAGTATTTCATCCACCACAGCATCCACCGAGCGGTCCGTATTATCCACCATGATATCAGCTAATCGTCTGTAGTGCGGAAGCCTCTGTTCGTATAACTCACGGAAGGCAACTTTAGGGTCTTCACGATTGAAAAAAGCGGGCATTCCTCCGGACATTATTCTGGAGAAAAGTGTCTCCGGCTCCACAGAAAGGTAGACGCAAAAACTCCCCTTCAGAAGCCCCTCAGGATCGGGCACCTCGGTAAGACTTCCCCCGCCAAGGGCGATAACTCCTTCCCTGTCTTTCACTATATCGTTCAAAACCTCCCGTTCGAGGTTTCGGAAATATTCCTTTCCCATCTTGCGATAGATTTCCCTGAAGCTTTCGGCCTGCCCCGTTTTGCGTTTGTGCTGCTCTTCCAGGGCCTGATCCGAGTCGACGAACTCCAAACCCGCGCGTTCTGCAACCGCTTTCCCCACGGTGCTCTTGCCACAGGTCTTGAAGCCGATTATTATTATGTTCCTGTAACTGTTTCCCATCTTCAAACTGATGCCCTATCCTTTAACTTCGTGCCGGGTCTATCGAGATATAAACTCTCTCATACTAAATATCCGACATTTACGAATTAACCCTCAAACCGTTACATCAGGTTTTAGTTATTACCAATGGTGGAAATGAATACGCCTTCCTCGCCACGCTTCCACTTCATGAGTACCTCGAGGATCAATTATATTATAAGACAGACCGGCTTCAGGCTCTATTCATTTCCTTCCGTTTTCCTCACTTCGAACTGCTCAAGGGTGTCGGCGTAGCGATGTTCTATATCGGCTTCTATCACCACCGCATTCCGCCCGTATTCCTTGCGTAATACTTTCCCTTTTTCATGCAGCATGGAAATAATGTCACCACGGTCATAAGGGATGGTGTATTTCACGTGGCGAACGACCGCATGAAGTGAGGTCTGAATGGCTTTCAGCACTTCGTCGAGCCCCCGCCCATATTTTGCGGAAACAGGGATACCGTTTTCAAAGTTGAAGATCAGTCTTTTGACTTCCTGACTGCTCTCAACCAGGTCTATTTTGTTCAGCGCTTCTATGCCCGGTTTGTTCACGGCACCTATCTCCTCCAGAACCTGGTTCACTATAATCGCCTGTTCCTCCCATCGCGGGCTTGAGGCGTCTATTACATGGAGGATAAGGTCCGCTTCAATCACTTCTTCCAAAGTGGCCTTGAAAGCCGCCACCAGCTCGTGTGGCAACTTTCTTATGAAGCCCACCGTGTCGGAAATCACCACCGAGCCTCCATCGGGCAAGGGCAGCCTCCTTATGGTGGGGTCGAGTGTGGCGAAGAGTTTGTCTTCGGTGAGCACGTCGGCATCGGTGAGGGCATTGAACAGAGTCGATTTACCGGCGTTGGTGTATCCCACCAGGGCCACCGAGGGAAGCTGTAGTGACCTCCTCCCCTTCCGCTGCACGCGCCTTCTGTTCTTTACCGCCTCAAGCTCTCTCTCAAGTTTATATATCCTGCGGTGGACTTTCCGTCTATCCACTTCGAGCTGTGTTTCTCCCGGCCCCCTGGTGCCTATCCCCCCTCCCAGGCGCGACATGGTGATACCCCTGCCCACCAGGTGGGTAAGCATATATTTCAACTGCGCCAGATCGACCTGGAGCTTTCCTTCGCTGCTTCTGGCTCTCTTGGCGAAAATCTCCAGGATGAGCTGTGCTCTATCGATTACCTGGAGATTCATTTCTTCCTGCAGGCTCCTCTGTTGAGCGGGGGTAAGCTCTTCGT
>JAUXIQ010000309.1 GCA_030620925.1 Nitrospinota bacterium | reverse complement strand
CGAAAGGAGAGGGGATATCGCGGTAGATGCCCTCACCGTGGTGATGGATCATGGAAGTCTTGCCGTGCATGAGCTCAGGCGCTCGGATGACTTCGCCCCCGTAAGCGTATCCGATGCTCTGGTGGCCCAGGCAGACGCCCAGTATGGGCGTTAAGGGGCCGAACTTTTTGACCAGGTCCACTGAGATACCCGCCTCTTTCGGAGTGCAGGGGCCGGGCGAGATGACTATTTTCTCCGGAGCCATCTCCGCTATCTGCTCCAGGGTGATCTTGTCGTTCCGGTGCACTTCCATCTGTGCCCCCAGCTCGCCGAGGTACTGGACCAGGTTGTAAGTGAATGAATCGTAGTTGTCTATAACCAGTATCATGTTACTGTCCGTCGGGCGTCGCCCTTTCCTTTGCTACGCTTCTTGCGGCCTCCAGGATAAGATCGCAGGCCGCGCCGATTGTCTCCAGAAACCGCGGCGAGCTGAAACCGGGCTTCCATTCAGGGCCGGTCGTTTCATCCGAGACCACAAGGACGGCGGCCGCTTCTATACCCCTGTACTGAGCCACGGAGTATACCGCTGAAGTTTCCATATCCACGCCCAGGGCGCCCATCTGTCTGAATTTGTTTATCTTGGCCCTGGTCTCGCGGTAGATGGCGTCTGTGGTCCAGAGGGGCCCTTTGTGTATGGTCAGGTTCGTTTGAGCGGCACTGTTCTCTACGGCCGAGACCAACTCCCCGCTGGCATGGGGCATCACGCCGGGGGGAAGGTAGTGAAAGGAGGTGCCCTCCTCCCGGTGGGCGTGGGTGGGGATGACGACGTCCCCTATGTGAGTATGCTCCTGAAGCCCTCCGCACAGACCCAGAAACAGGATGTTCTCCACGCCGAAGCCAATAAGTTGTTCCATGAGAATGACCGCCTGCGGCGCCCCCACCGGGTCTCCGATGACGGAGAAGGGGGAATCTCCGTCGGGGCTGTTGTAGAAGGGCGTGCGAAAGATTTTGTCGGTCTCTTCTTTCACGTCGAGCTTGTTCAGCAGGAGCTTTTTCATGTCTTCTATAAAGGAGAAGACCACCGTTTTGCGAAGCCCCATCTCCTCGCGGGTAATGCCCCGTTTGCGCAGTAGTTTTTCGGCAATTACGGAGGGGTCAATGAAAGAGTCAGGTTCGTTGCACAGGAAATCCATTGAGTTTACCTCCACGCAAAGATTTGCATCTAAAGGGGATGATAACAGAGGGAGAAGTTATCCACAATCATAAAAAAAAGGTTGAAATTTATATTGGTGTAAACCTTTTAAAGCATGAAGGCGTCTAATATAGGTAATTACAAAAACAGGAAATATCCGGCGCCGGGCTCCGAAAAACCGAGAAAGGAGACTTGGAATTGAAAAAGGCGATTTTTATTGTGGCAATTTTGGCCCTGGTGGTATCTGCCGGCGGTTACGCGCTCTCGCACGACTTGAGGGACGGCGATAGGGGCACCGGCTGGGGCGGCCATGGAATGATGGGCTCCGGCATGATGGGTTTCGGTGCCCAGGGGATGGGCATGCAGGGTCATCAGGGAGGGACTCCCGTTAACCCGGAAACGCAGCAGCCTTATACAGAAGATGAATGGAACCAGGCCGCGCAGCAGATGCATAACACCTGCGGTGCGTTCATGGGTTACAATCAAGTAACAGACGAGTGATTTAGACGATTTACCTCCTCCTCTCTTTACCTCCTCTCGCGAAAGGGCAGGGCGTTAAGCCCTGCCCTTTTGTTTTGTAAAGTCTGATTACCACTCTTATCAGTAGTTCTCCAAAACCTCCATCAAAGCGTTGATGTTTTCGATGGGGGTATCGGGGGGTAGATCGCAGCCGGTGCAGAAACGCCAGTTGGGGATATCGCTCAACCTGTCCAGCATGGCTTTGGCCTCTTCCACCACTTCCTGCGGGGTGCCGTTCCTGATCGTTCCCACGGGATTGAGGTTTCCCAGGATTAACACGTCCTGCGGAACGCGGGGAGCTATGGCTTTGATGTCTACCGCTGCGTCGACGCTGATGACCTTGACGCCCGTGGCGCACATATCATCGATGAGAGGGGTGGTGTCCCCGCAGATGTGCAGTAACAAGGGTACCTGAAGTTCTTCGACCATCCTTTTGACCGGAGCGCCGGCGAACCTGACGTAGGTTTTGGGGTCGAGCAGGCTTGCCGCGGGATCGCCGACGAAGAATGAGCTGCAGCCTAATTCGAGTTGTGCTCTGGCCCACGCGATGTTGACAGTTGTGGAGAAGTCTATCAGCTCATCGACGAACTCGGGGTCGGTTACGGTGTTCATCAAGACGTCTTCCAGCCCCCCTAATTGTATGGCCAGCGTGAAAGAACCGGAAACGGAGCCGGACTTCGGGTTGTCGGGGTAGCGCTCGCAGATGAGCTTCACGGCTTTGAGGTGTTCGGGGAGCCTGCCGTCTTTGTGAGGATCGGGTATCTTCAGCCGGGCCAGGTCTTCCCTGGTCTTGATGGGGTGGGTTTTCAGGGAAGCGTGAGCGTTCTCCTGAAAATATACTTCACATCCCATGGCCTCGGGCAGCGCCGAGTTGTCCGTAAAGGGGCAGGGGATGGTCCTGATATTGTAGGTGTCCACCAGGTTGGAGATGGTCTTGAACTGGACGTCGCCGCTCAGTATGTTCTCCAGGATGGTGCTGTTGGCTAATCGGGTGCTCACCATTCCCATCATGGGTGTGCCCCTTCTTCTCTTTTTATTCATTGCTGAACTCCTTCCTCTAAAATTAACGAAATTCTCTTTCATCGATATATGAGATATCCCCGGTGGGGCCGAAAACCGACCACGAGAAAAGGGTATATTCCTTCGTCTATTTTGCAGAAAAGGGGACGGTTGTCAAGCAGAGTGTCACACCCTGTTTCTTATTCTCGGGTTTGTAGAGCGTGTAACAAGTTGTCGTTTGTCGCTCGTCTCTTCGATGTGCGGAAAACGGGATAGGGCTCAAATTAGGTATATTAACATCCCGGTGATTTATTTATAATATACGGGGTGATTTACTGTTTTACCCGATTTTCTCATGGGGGCCGGGAGCATGGTATACGATCCGAGCACAAAACTGGTTATTTACGCCCAGGAAGAGTTCGGGCGCGGCCATTCCAAGACGGCGGAGGGAGTGATCCGCTACGGCAGAAACCATGTGCTGGGGGTCATAGACCGCAGCCTGGTGGGTAAATCCGTGAGCGACCTGATGGACGCGGGGAAGGATATTCCCTTTATTGCCGGTATCGAAGAGGCCGCGCGCCTGGAGCCGGACGCCCTGCTGCTGGGCACAGCGCCTCGCGGCGGTCAGTTGCCGGATGCCTGGCGGGAAGACCTGATTTACGCTCTTTCCCGGGGCATGGACATTATAAACGGCCTCCATCAACCCCTGGCCGAAGACCCTCAGCTCAGGGAGCTCGCCGAGCGCAACGGGGCCGGCATCTGGGATGTCAGGGAGCCTCCACCGCTGGACGTCGTTGGCTCCGGCCTGGTG
>JAUXIQ010000259.1 GCA_030620925.1 Nitrospinota bacterium | reverse complement strand
CCGATTATTAAGTAGGTGTGAAATTGAGGCTAATTTTCATCCTTTAAGGGGGGGCATAATAGCTTGAACGTTTTTCCCGGGTGTTGAAACCGTTGCTGAGCCTTATTTTAGAATATAACCGAAGGGCTGAAATATCTCTAACGATACCTGAGTATGGATTTTCCGGAAATATCCTTCTCTTTTTTTTCATTATCGTGTAATATATTTAAAGATATTCAAAGAATGTTGCTCATTCCACAAGGAAAGAAACGCGCCGACGGAAATCCAGTAGAGGCCGTTTGAGGACATAAATAGAGACCATAACCGGAAGGAGGAAACACTTCAGCATGATGGAAACCGGCGAGATAGTGAGAATCAAAAACCCCGGAGTTGCCGCTTTTCTCAGCATACTGGTATGGCCGGGTTCGGGGAATATCTATAATGGAAAATTCCGCCACGGATTTATCTGGATATCCACTGCTACCGCAGGATGGATGTTGTACGTCGTGCAGTTGGGGGTTTTCGTCTCGGTACTCATCTCTATATATATCCTGGCATCTCTGCACGCTCACAGACAGGCCAGGAAAATAAATACCTCCAGGACCGGCTCGCCTGGACACTTGCCCGGAAAAACGAACCAGGTGAAAGAAGCCCAATCCGTCTATCACGTCTCTCATGAAAGGGGAAAATATGCCCGGAGTTAACGGTAATAGAAAAAAGGGGCGGCTGATACCCGTCATTATTACAATAGCGATTACATTGATAGCACTCTCTGCATCACCTTCAGGTGCGCAATCTTTATCCAACGACAGGCAGGACAGTTTGATGATCTCCCCGATGGGATGGACGGCCATGATACTGTATCCTATAGGGATAGGGCTAAACGGCGCCTTACGGACCATGTTCATTTCCTACGGGGTCTACAACCCGTTTGCCATCGGCGGCCAAAAGTTGGAAGAGGGCGTAAATCAGCCCTTATTGGATAAAGCTCGCCAGCAGAATAGAGATAAGTATATGCACCCGAATATCTTTGCCGGCAGCGAAAATACGAATTTTCTTTATCGAGACTTAGCGAATAGCATCAGCTATTACGATACAAAGTAAGCCGCAGCCGAATACTTCTCACTGGTTTCCGTATACCACGGTCTCAGGGCTGAACGCCGCTTGAGCGAACCAGAAAAGGTTGCTGTGAACGACCGGCGTCAGGCGCTTTCCGGCCAGGGGGCCGGAAACGGCTTGCCCCAGGATGTTCCAGATACTGCCGGTCTCGAGGTCTTTAAAACCCCTGGCATCTGCTTCGAAGGTCAGCTTCCGGCCATCGACTGCGGGTGTGTAGACGCCCGTAGCCCCCACATCTCTGGAATCCCGTATCTGATCGGCGTCCAGGGCCGAAGTGGTTCCCGCTGAGTAAAAAATAACCAGCCGCCTGCCGCCTACAGTGTCTTCAATTACTCGCTCTTTCCTCAGCAGCGGCAGGGGATAAGCCTTGCTCATACCACCCTGTTCCACGGCCACTACTCGCTCCATGGGGCGAAGCCGGGAATCAAGCGGGTCGCTATAGAGGAAAGGCGCCTGCCCCACCTCGTCATAACCAACGTAAGGGTTGCGGCCGTAGGATCGCTGGTGGCCGGTTTTCCTCGAAAGCACCTTGCCCTCCGGAAACGCGTCGCGCCATTCCTTAAACGAGACTATGGCCGCGGGAACCAACGAAAGCTTGGCTCCGGTCAGACCGCCGGCTACCGCCTCCCCGGTTATCTGCATCCAGAGAGATTCGGTCTGGCGGTCATACAACACCAGGTTGCTCTTGTAGAGCATGCCTGATACGCCGAACTCATACGTCTTGCCTTCCAGCCGCCGTTTATAAACTACGGCGGTATTGCACAGCGGTCAGAAACTCACCAGGACCGGCGAACCGCCTACCTCATCGTTAACCAGCTCGTGCCAGATGAGTATCTGCAGCGGGTAGGCCCTGGCATCCCCGTTAATGGTGAGGCTGATTACCGGTTCCCGGTCCGCCAACCACGATCCGGCTTCGTCCGGCTTTATAAACTGGGGGCGGTCGATGGAGGGTATACCGTCCTTGGGGGGGCCGCCCCGCATGAACTCATTCCGGTCTATGGAATATTTGCTCCAATCAGTCTTCCACTGATCGCTATAGACAAGGCGTAATCCGCCGAAAATATATATAGCGGACACCGCTGCCAGAATCGCAGCCGTCAGGAAAAACTTTATCCCCTTCGATCTATTGATCATTATCTTTTCTCCGCATGGATAGAGTCGGTCTCCATCGATTTATCTTCCAGCTATCAAACTGAATACGCCTTTTTCACGTGCACCACGAGCACGGGCGGCATTCAAAAAGTTGCTCATAACTCAACCTTATTCCCTTCCCCCCGGTAATTAAGTATCCTTGCTTACAAATATTCAAGTCTTATTCACCATTGACATATGGGCATGAGATAGATTAAATTTAAAAAAACCGAGTTTTCTGTTTTTTTCTTTGATTTACTCTTATTTTTTAACGAAAACAAAAGGGGTCTTTTCGAACCGTAGGGGGAACATGATCAGGAGCATGACGGGTTACGGCAGGGGCGAAGCCCTGCATCAGGGCGCGAGCTACGCGGTGGAAGTCCGGTCTGTTAATCACAGGTTCTGCGATGTGTCGGTGCAACTGCCGAGAAAACTCAAACCACTCGAGCTCTTGATCCGCCGGAGGGTGCAGGAGAAGTTTGAGCGCGGCCGTTTTGAAGTTACGGTTTCGATAGCTTACGGGAATGACGCCTCTGAAAAAAATCTCAAAGTCGACCATGATCTTGCCAATACCTACATTAATCTGCTCAAATCACTGAAAAAAGAATTGGGGCTTTCGGGTAAAGTCGACTTGAATTTGCTCCTTCAATTGCGCGACGTGCTCAAGCTGGAAGAGAAAGATGAAGAGCCGGACGACGTCTGGTCGGGCGTCTCAGACGCCCTGGAATCAGCGATAGAATCCCTCCAGGCAATGCGGGAAAATGAAGGCAGAGCCCTTCAAGAAGACATATCCGCTCGTCTCCACTCGATAGAGGCTCTGGCGGAGGAAATTAAAGGGCGCCAGGAGGACATACAAAAAGAATATCGACAGCGCCTTCACGAAAGAGTCACCCAGCTTATCGATGAGGGAAACGTAGACGCACAGAGGCTCGAGCAGGAGGTGGTTATCTATGCCGAAAAGAGTGACATCAGCGAAGAGGTAGCCCGGTTGGACAGCCACATGACCGAGTTCAAAAAACTCATGCACAGCGGAGAAGCCGTGGGGAGAAAACTTGATTTTCTGCTTCAAGAAATGAACAGAGAGGTTAACACAGCCGCGTCGAAAGCGATGGACGTAGCCGCCTCGCATGCCGCAGTGAACATAAAAAGCGAGCTGGAGAAGATGAAACAACAGATCCAGAACGCCGAATAGGCCCGCGGAGCACGTCGGCAAAAACTGCAAACCAAAGGGTAACGATGGAAAACGAGCTCATTAACATAGGATTCGGCAACGTCATACTGGCATCGCGGGTTATAGCCATCCTGGCCCCCGATTCGGCACCCATGAAGAGGCTCAAAGAAGAGGCCAGAAACCACGGCAAGCTCCTGGATGCCACGCACGGACGAAGGACCAGGGCCATAATAATAACGGACAGCGACCACATAGTGCTCTCCGCCATTCAACCCGAAACAGTCGCTCAAAGGTTCACATCCGAAAACGATGATAAACTGAAGCGTCAGGGTTCTCCAGGGTAGACACCTGGAGCACCTAAAAATAATCTTAACCGGTTTCCTGGAAAAGGAGGAAACCGATGCTCCGCCAGGAAACGTCTAGCCCGGTAAGATAATTATGCTGCTCGAAAAGGAAAAAAAGGGTATCCTCTTCGTGGTTTCCGCCCCCTCAGGCGGCGGTAAGACCACCATCCTTAACCAGGCGGTGAAACTGTGCCCGAACCTTGAACGCTCCGTATCCTGCACCACCAGACCCCCGCGAAAGGATGAAGCGGACGGTGAGGATTATCATTTCATCAGCGGACAAGAATTTAAGGCCATGGTTG
>JAUXIQ010000308.1 GCA_030620925.1 Nitrospinota bacterium | reverse complement strand
ATTGCACACATAGACCTGGACGCCTTCTTCGTGGCCGTGGAACAGGTGCTGGACCCTTCTTTAAACGGGAAGCCGGTCATAGTGGGGGGTGATCCCGAGGGACGGGGCGTGGTGGCCGCCGCATCCTACGAGGCGAGAGCATTCGGCGTCCATTCGGCGATGCCTCTGGCCGCTGCTAAACGGCTCTGCCCGGAAGCGGTCTTCCTGCGAGGGAACTGGGAAAGCTACAACCACTACTCCAGGCGCTTCCATCAGATACTGGCCCGCCACACGCCGGTCGTGGAGCCGGTCTCCATCGACGAGGCATACCTGGACCTCACGGGATTGCGGCGCCTCTCGGGGCCGACGGTTGATATCTGCCACCGCATCCACCATGAAGTGCGTCAGGAGTTGGGTTTAAGCGCCTCCATCGGCCTCTCCACCGGCCGGCTGGTCTCTAAAATAGCCTCCGGCTGCGCCAAACCGGAGGGCATGATACGCGTGTTGCCCGGCTGTGAGGCCCGTTTCCTGGCCCCTCTACCCATAAGGAAACTGCCCGGCGTGGGGGAGAAGAGCCGGCCTCGCTTTGAGACACTGGGTCTGAACACCATCGGCGACCTGGCGGGGATGGACGTGCGGCTCCTCGAGGCCGCCTTCGGGAACACCGGTCTCTCGCTGCACCTGCGGGCAAGAGGTATCGACGAGCCTTCTGATTCGCCCAACGAAGGCTCTTCACGACGGCGACGGACCCCACCCAGATCCATCAGCCGCGAGACCACCTTCGAGGAAGACACGGCGGACCTTACTCTCCTGGAAGCACATCTCCACTACCTGACCGAGCGCGCCGCCGGCGGCCTGCGGGAGGAGGGGTTGCTTGCACGGGGAGTAACCCTGAAGCTACGCTACTCGGATTTCGTCACCGTCTCCCGTTCCCTCACCCTGCCCCGGCTTACCGACCTGGGCCAATCCCTGTTCCTGGCCGCGAGGAAGCTGTTGGAGCGGGCCTTCATCCGAAGGGTGAGGGTGCGCCTCATCGGAGTGGCCCTCCAGGCGGCGGACCCGCTTTCTCGTTCACCCTTCCAGTTGTCTCTCTTCAACGATCAAGGGAACGCCGACACCATCGCCGCGCATGAACGCCTCAAGGTTCTGTGCGAGGTGGTGGACGATATACGCCTGCGATACGGTTTCGATTCGGTGGTGGTGGGCAGATCCATGTTCTTAAAAGAACTGCTGAAACCGCCGCTCCATAATCGGGATGTGGTAAAATAATCCTCCAGGGGGAACCTGCTTACTGCCTGGGCGGCGTCCGGCATAAAGGTGGCGTGACTCTGGCTTAGGCTCCTGTGTAGAACTTGTGAACCTGTCGTCTCGATGTTAAGGGAAACACTCAAGTGGAGGCCCCACAAGAGTGAGAGTACCGATGCGAGGCACGGGGGCGGAGTAGCTCGTAGTAGTGATGAAGTTCTTGTAATGGGGATGGAGCGAAGAGGCCAAATTGTCCGGCTTTATGAATTGGTCAACCAGTGATGGGAGGAGCCGATGAGTAAAGCAAAGCCATTGGTATGGCTGGACAATAGGAGCCGGATGAGCGGAGACGTTCACGTCTGGATCTGTGATCGGCGGGGGGTGAAATTCCCCCCATCGACTCGACGTGAAATTATGAGGCGGTAACCTGAGACCACAACATCTAGATATTTTGGAAAAAATGAGGAGATTAATAAACGCGTTTTTTTACGATAAATCTTTGAGGAGCGCTTCGGCTATTTTGAGGTCGCCGGTGTCGAACCCTTCGGTGAACCAGTTGTAGACGAGGGCAAGATGATCGGTGGCGTATTTGCATATTACAATTTCAGGCGCTATCATGGAGCCATGCGAAATATGACACCTGATGATGTTTACTTTGGAGAAGAGATTCGATATTGACTGCAAGGGAGGAATTGAAGAAAACAACCATTACTAAAAGAAGGCTTAATAATTTTGCTGATCTTAAACAAACCAGTGCCAAATATTTTACTTAATTTCAAGAGCCGAAAAGTACCATTTTAGCTGACGATATACATCGTGATCATCATCAATACCTAAAATCACCGGACTCAATGAACTATTCATAAACTACCTCTACACGCTGTAGGTAAGCTGAAAACTCATCCAGTAGCTCTTTAATTTTTTCTGCCTCGCCGTCTTTGGAGGCCTGCTCTAGCGACCTCCCTATATCGGTGATATAGTCGAAACCGTAGCCGCCGCCTGCTCCCTTCATGCGATGACCCAAAACACGTATTGTTTCATTGTCACCTTTGTTCAGGGCCGCGCTTATGGACTCGATATCTTTGCGCCTGTTCTCAAGGAATCCCGGAATAAAATCCTTGAGCTCTGCGTCCGCCTTTACTATAATTTTTCCTTCTTGCGTCGAGCAGCTTTCTGAAGCCGAAGTCCCCACATTTTCAGTATGCTCATTTATAACATCCATGAGCGTCTTTTTTTTGACGGGCTTGGTGATATGGAAGGTGCACCCTGCGTTGAGGCTCTTTTGAGCATCCTCTCTAATAGCATGAGCAGTCAAAGCAATAATGGGGGTCGTTTTCAGATCCCTTTCGCTCTCCCATTTCCTGATTTCACTGGTGGCTGTATATCCGTCCATCACTGGCATCTGGATATCCATAAGTACAAGGTCGTAGTCCTTGGATTTGAACTTTTCTAAAGCCTCCTGGCCGTTTACTGCGATATCAATCTGATGGCCCGTATGCTTAATATAGGCTTGGATGAGCAATCGATTATCCTCCGAGTCTTCTGCCAATAGGATGTGCATGTGCTTCTTTTCCATATCGGAGGATTTCTGCACTTGTTCCTCTTCCTCAGTAACAGCTCTAGCGCGGCCAAAAGCTTCGGTTATTTCAGCTAAAAGTTTGGATGACCTAACCGGTTTGACCAAATAGTTTGCTAGCCCGAGTTGTTTGGCGCGTGCTATATCACCACGGCGGTTATCAGAGGTAATCATCATGATGATCTTATTTACCGTGCCCAGTTCTTTGATGAGTTTTTCCGAAAACATAAACCCGTCCATTCGGGGCATTCTTGAGTCTACTAACAACAATTGGTAGGGTTTTCCCGCTTCTTCGGCTCGTTTAACCATTTCGATTCCCTGTTCTCCGTTCTCGGCTGTTTGTACCTCCAAACCTCGGGCAGTGAGCATTTCGCTTAAAATTAAGCGGTTTATAGGGGTATCATCTATTATCAGAGTTCTCAGCCCCTTAAGGGGTACAGGAAGCGGTGAAGTTTGAGGTCTTGGCACGGTTTGAATCTCAAATTGTGAGGTGAAATGGAAGGTGCTACCAAGGCCCACCTCGCTTTCCGCCCAGATGCGCCCTCCCATCATTTCAACCAGCTTTTTGCTGATGGCCAGCCCGAGGCCGGTTCCTCCATATTCGCGAGTGGTTGAAGAGTCGGTCTGTGTAAAGCTTTTAAAAATAAAATCTAATTTATCAGCAGGTATGCCTAAACCGGTATCCGAAACCGAAAACATGAGACAAGCAGCCCCT
>JAUXIQ010000108.1 GCA_030620925.1 Nitrospinota bacterium | reverse complement strand
TAAAAAAGATGGTAGAGGTATCCGGGGCCAGAAGTGTTCCAGTTATCACCGCCTGCAACGAATTCATGGTCGGGTTCGATCCCGACAAGCTGGAACAGATGCTCAACTGCATCGAACAACGCTCCGACTTAGAATAATCTGAATGAGTTTTGCACAGTTCCCGGGGGAACCTTATTATATAGAGGTTTCCCCCAGCCCTTCTAATACCTCCGTGCATACGGATTTGGGGTATGGCACGCTGAGTACGCCGGAAAAACCGAGGTATTGCACTGCGGTGCGCCATGTACGCGGTAAAGGCTGCCTCAAATTAATCGGGAGAATCGGAAATTGTGGGAACGCATCAAGGACTTCTTTTCTAGTAATCCCGCCGAACAGCCGGTAAGAGTCCTGGTCGTCGGGGACGTCATGCTGGATACCTACGTCCGGGGAACGGTGGACAGGATTTCCCCGGAAGCGCCCGTCCAGGTGCTTAACTGGAACGGCGAACCGGAATACGCCCTTGGCGGCGCAGCAAACGTGGCCTGCAACCTGACCGCCCTGGGCTGCGAAGTCCACCTCATGGGGACAGCGGGTAATGACTCCGAAGGGGACAAACTGAGAGAACTCTTAGATGAAGAAAAGGTGAATACAGATGCGCTGGTTACTTGCCAGGAAAGACCCACAACCCACAAGACCAGGATAATCGCCAGTAGTCAGCAGGTCATCCGCATCGACCGGGAGAAAAAAAACACGCTGCCTGATGATACCTTCGGGAAGCTCTCCCGCCATCTGGGAGAAGCAGTGTCCGTGGTGGACGGGATCATCTGCGCCGACTACACCAAGGGGGTACTTAGCTTTTCGCTTATGAAGGAGCTCATGCTTCAGGCCAAACTTCATAAAGTGCCGGTGGTGGTGGACCCCAAAGGCGACAAAAGCGACGACTACGCCAAATACTCCGGCTGCTACTCCATAACCCCCAACGAAAAAGAACTTTCCCAGGCCACGGAGCGGAGCATAAACAGCGATGAAGAATTGGAAACCGCGGCGCGTGATCTGATGGCCAGATTGAATAGCCAGTCGGTAATGGTGACCAGAGGAGAACGTGGCATTACCCTGGTAACGGATGACGGCGGAGCGGAGCGGATAGGCGCCGAGGCCAGAGAAGTTTACGACGTCACCGGTGCGGGAGACACCGTGGTCAGCGTCTTCGGCATGGCCCTCTTCGGGGGGCTGGCTATTGGCGATGCCGCCGCCGCGGCGAACGCCGCCGGTGGCATCGTGGTGGGCAAACTGGGGACCTCGGTGGTCGCCAGGGAAGAAATATTGCACTATTTTCAAAACAGGGAAAGGACTGCGGGCAGCAAGGTAGTCGAGCTGGGGCATCTTCAAGAGGAGCTGAAAAGAGTGCGCCGCCCGGAAAGAAAAATCGTGTTCACCAACGGCTGTTTCGATCCCATCCATAAGGGGCATATCAGACTGCTGGAGAACGCAGCCGGCCTGGGGGACGTCCTGATAGTGGCGCTCAATTCGGACTCCTCGGTGAGAAAGCTCAAAGGCGAAAACAGACCATCGGTTACCCAGGAGGATAGAGCATATATCCTGGGGGCGCTTGAAGCCGTCGATTACGTGATAATCTTCCAGGAAGACACCCCTGAAAATCTGATCAGCGAAATAAGACCCGATTACCTGGTTAAAGGCGGCGATTACAAGCCGGAGGAAGTGGTGGGCAAGGAGCTCGTGGAAAGTTACGGAGGGGAAGTTAAATTGATCCCCCTGGTCAAGGATAAATCCTCCACCAGGTATCTCAAAAGCGTGGTCGAAAAAAACAGATGAAAAATTTGAAAGGATAATGGATAAAAAAAAGCCCATAGATTTGTCCGGAGTAAAGACCTATTCCATCAAAGACACGAAACACAAGGTGAGCGTGGATGATTTCGTCAGGCCCGAAGAATACCTGAGCGGAGGTCGCCTGGAAACGCTCATCCCCCGCCTGCTCAAAGGCGGCGAGCTGCTGGATGTGGTCAATCACGTGCTGGAGGCGAAAAGAAGGGGCAAGCCCGTGGTCTTCGCTTTCGGAGCGCACGTCATTAAATGCGGCCTCAGCCCCCTGATCATAGACCTCATGGAGAAAGGGACAGTTACGGCGGTGGCCCTCAACGGCTCAGGAGCCATACACGACTACGAGATAGCACTGGCAGGGGAGACCTCGGAGATAGTTGAGGAGGGCCTGGGAAGGGGGACATTCGGCATGGTGGAGGAGACGGCCTCCATGATGAACGAAGCCCTCTCCACCTATTTGTCTGACGAAACGGGCATGGGCGCCGCCCTGGGACAGGATATCCACCTGCGGAGTCTGCCCCACGAAAAACAGAGCATCATGGCCTGCGGCCATCGCACGGGAGTCCCCGTAACCGTCCACGTGGCCCTGGGCACGGACACCACTCACATGCACCCTTCCACAGACCCCGCTCTGCTGGGAAGCGCCACCCATTGGGATTTCAGGCTGCTGGCCTCGCTGCTCACAGAACTGGGCGACGGAGGATGCTATTTCAACATAGGCTCCGCCGTGGTTCTGCCGGAGATTTTCCTCAAAGCGCTCACCCTGGCCAGAAACCTGGGGCACAGCGTAGAGGATTTCGTCACCGTTAACATGGACATGGTCCAGCACTATCGCCCGCAGCGGAACGTGGTGCAGAGGCCCACGGCCGACAGCGGCAGGGGGTACAGCTTCATCGGACACCACGAAATCATGCTCCCCCTTTTCTACCACCTGCTCACTTCCCGGCTCTGACCCCTATCAAACTGGTAAGCCCTATACCCTGCTGAGTTAATAGGAGCACCCGGTGGAACGCCGGACCCGCAATGACCATAAAACCGCTTTCCTGAAATGTTCTCTTCTCAACGGTATTTATATTATTTGGGCAGGCACAGGGACCCGCCCCTACGCACCATCGTGTCATTCTGAATCCTGATTTCCGTGAGATATGTAAGGGCGACCGGTCGGTCGCCCTTAATCACCCTCCCTTATTCCCTCCCTTTAAGGGAGGGAGACTCTAGTAACCTGTGAAACCCTGAATCGTCAATGGAGGCACCCCGCACCCTGTCATTCTGAGCGAAGCGAAGAATCTCGCCTGCACTTGCAAACCCCTCGTTCCAAAGTGCAGGAGCGCCTCCGCAGACCATGTAGGGGCAACCCTCTGTGGTTGCCCATCAACACCTGATCTTTATTATTGGGCGAGAGATTCAGCGTGGATAAACATAAAGAATTAACCGCGGCAAGATGCCGCTCCTACCCTGTGGGCGGCGTTTCCGTCTTTTTGCAGGAGCGCCTTCCAGGCGCGACAAATAGCAGGGAGATTTTCGTGGGAGTTTAACCCACACGTGGCGAGATTTTGACGAACAGAGCCCCTCAAGCTTACAAGCCGCTAATTTCGTATCGGGGTGGTTTCTTCGTTGCCCTGGAAGAACTGTGTTTTGTACAGTCTGCTGTAGATGCCGCCTTTTGCCAGCAGTTCCTGATGAGTCCCCGACTCCGTAATCCTACCGTTATCCAGGACTATTATCTGGTGGGCGTTAAGAATGGTGGATAAGCGGTGGGCGATGACGAAAGTAGTGCGGTCGCGCATCAGGTTTTGCAGCGCCTGCTGCACCATCATCTCCGATTCGGAGTCCAGTGATGAGGTGGCCTCATCGAGTATCAGTATGGGGGGGTCTTTAAGGAGGGCCCGGGCTATGGCTATGCGCTGCCGCTGTCCGACGGAGAGCCTGGTGCCTCGTTCCTGGATTACGGTACTATAGTTCTCCGGCATCTCCATGATGAACTGGTGTGCGTAAGCCGCATTGGCCGCAGAGATGATTTCATCCTCCGAAGCGCGGGGTTTGCCGTAGGCGATGTTATTAGCGACGGTGTCGTTGAAAAGAAAAATGTCCTGGGAGACGATGCCTATCTGCGCCCTGAGGCTGCTCATGGTGAGCCGGCGAATATCCACCCCGTCGAATTCTATAGCTCCTTGGTCCACGTCATAGAAACGGGGAATGAGATCGACGAGTGTGGATTTTCCGGCCCCGCTGAGACCCACGATGGCCACCATCCTGCCCCTGGGAACCTCTAGATCGATGTCCTCAAGAACAGGCTCCGAATCGTATTGAAAGCAGACGTTTCTGAATCTTATCTCACTGTTAAAGGGCTTGGTGGACACCGCATCCGGCGCGTCGGTGATATCCGGCTCCTCTTCAAGCAATTCATAGACGCGCTCCCCAGCCCCCATGGCCTGCTGAACGCGATTGTTGATGCTGCTCAGGCGCCTCACCGGAGAGTAGAGCAGCAGCAGCGCGGTGAGAAAGGAAAAGAAATCGCCGGTGGTCATGACTCCGTTGTAGACCTTCATTCCACCGAAGAAAATTATTATGGCCACACCTATGGAACCCACGACTTCCATGAGAGGAGACGCCATCAGATCATATTTGACACCTCGCATCATCACCTTGAAATAGTTGGTGTTGCGCCCCGCAAAGCGTTCCGTCTCCCGGTCTTCCATGTTGAAGGCTTTGACTATCCTCACGCCGGTGATGGTTTCCTGGAGGATATCGTTCATATCCGCCATTCTCTCCTGGCCCCGCTTGCTGAGCGTTCTCAGCTTTCCCCCCAGCTTGGCCAGGAAAACTATAGCGGCGGGCAGAATCAATATGGAGATGAGGGCCATTTTCCAATCCCGATAAAAAAGCACCCCCAGCAGGACGACTATAACCAGGGCCTCTTTTATAATCTCACCCAGGAGGTTGGAAACGGAGTACTGCACGAGGAACACGTCGTTGGTCATGCGAGACATGAGCGTGCCCGTAGGGTTACTTTTGTAAAATTTCAGGGAGAGTGATTGCAGATGTTTATAGAGCAGGTTGCGAATATCCATCACAACCTTATGGCCGATATAGCTCATCAGGTAGCCGGATGCGTAGCGGAACGCCCCCTGAACTATAAAGATACCGACTACCAGGATGGGGAGGATATAGAGGGGGTTAACCCCCCACCAGGTATTGTTTTTGTTTATGAAAATCTCATCCAGGACAGGCTTGACAACGAGCGCCTTGCCGCCTTCCATAGCCGATATCACGGCCATGCACACCATCGCTATGGTCATGTATTTCCAGTAGGGTTTTACATGCTGAAGTATTTTAAGATATAAGTGCAATTTTTTTACATCTCCAAACAAATTTCGGCCGAGAATGGCAGGCCAGAGTATGTTCTACCCGGAAAAAGAGTAGGCTGGGGAATCTTTATTCCGCATTGAAGGCCGTCATAGAGGGGATTACGCATCACCCTTCTCATACCGTTCCAGGGGTATTGCCTCATCTATGAGCATCACTGGAATGTCGTCCTTGATAAGGTATACCAGCTTGCAGGCGTGACAGGTCAAAGTATCCTTTTTTTCGTCGTAGACCAGGTCTCCCTTGCACTTGGGGCAGGCCAGTATCTCAAGCAACTCTTTGGAAATTGGCATGTTTCTCAAAACCTCCCTGTTTGCCGAAACGCGTTTACCATCAAATCTGTCAGGAACTCCTATCCCTGGCATCGAGCTTACTCTTAACCCGCCCCATCACCTCATCAACGCTGATGGTCTCCATGCACCTGTGCTCGATGGGGCAGACGACCTGGTAACAGCAAGAACAGGGCAGCTCTTTTTTTACCACCTCGTGGACCTCTCCGTAGGGCCCACAGAGGGAAGGGTCGGTAGGGCCGAAAACGGCTACCACCGGCGTACCCATCGCAGCGGCAATATGCATCGGCCCTGAGTCGTTGGTTACCAATATTTCGGCTCGCTTCATAAGATAAGCAAGTTCTGTGAGGGAAGTCATGCCCACCAGAGAGACAGCTTTGGTCTTCATCAACGAGGCTATGGTTATAAATCCCTCCAGGTCCGACCTGCCCCCGACGACTATCATCCTGGTATCCGCCTCACAATTCAGCATATCGGCAAGCAGGGCGAATTTCTCCACCGGCCATCGCTTGGACTCCCACCTCGCCCAGGGGTTCACCAGGACCAGCCTGTGGTAAGGCCGAATGCCGTTGGCGGCCAGCAGCGAATCCACCCTTTCCATACTGTGTTGAGGGGTCTCGATGGTGAATACTCTGCGGGAAGTCTCGATGCCCAGCTTCCTTCCCATGAGCATATACCTGTCCACGGCGTGGAGCTTAATCTCTTCGGGCACATCCACCTTTACATTGTAAAAGAGCGTACTCATCTCCCGGGCGTTGGAGAAGCCCATACGGATGCGAGCGCCGGAAAAGTATGTTATGAACCCGCTCCGGAACAGCCCCTGCGGGTCCAGAGCGAGTTGAAACTTGTGTTTTCTTATAGAGCCCATCAACCCGGCCATCTCAAAGGGAGTGGTGACGGCCTTTTTACGGCCTCCCCATCTCTCGCGCTCAAAAATAAACAACCGGTCAATGAGCGGGTTATTTTCTAAAATATCCTTGCAGCGCCTGTCCACCACCCAGCCTATGAAGGAAGAGGGGAAGCGCTGTTTAAGAGCGTCCAGCAGGGGAAGGCTGTGCACTACGTCCCCGATGGAGCTCATTTTGACCACCAATATTCTTTGTATATCGTCCAGCAGGTCCGGTTTCATATATGGACTTTACCCTCTCCATCGCAGAAGCCCGCTCATGGTTTTAAACGTATACTCGTGATAGTAGCAGACCACTAGTTTCTCGGAAACCCCCTACAGGTCCCTCAACGTAGCTACCCTTTCCACCGGTTCCAGGTGCTGCATGAACCTCTAATTAAACGCCGCCCGGAAAGTCTTACCTTTAAACGGGAGCTTGATCAAATCACACTGCACGAAATTATTGTTCCCCCGCTCTGTTCCTGTT
>JAUXIQ010000417.1 GCA_030620925.1 Nitrospinota bacterium | reverse complement strand
CGGCCTCAAGACGGCGGTCTTCTATTTCCTTCGCGATAAGGCGCCCGCGCTGCTGGCCTCAGACGGTCTTACCGACAAACAGAGCCATCAGGTGGGGAAGGGGACCGGCGCAGCCGTCAAAGCAGAGGACGTGGCGGCCGCATTTCAGAAATCGGCGGTGGAGGTTCTGGTGGCCAAAACCGTTCAGGCCGCTGAGAGCAGAGGGGTGAGCACGGTGGTGACCGCGGGAGGAGTGGCCGCCAACAGCGCTCTGCGAAAAGAATTGTCGGATGCAGGAGAGGCGGCGGGGCTTCAGGTCTATCACCCTTCTCCGGCTCTCTGCACGGATAACGCGGCCATGGTCGGCTGCGCGGCTTACTTTAATTATATCGGGCAAGGCGATGACCGGTCGCGCTTCGACGATTTCATGGAGCTGGATGCGGTGGCCAACCTGAAGGTGGGGGACCACCGGCAGTGAGATTCATAGCAGGGGACCTGCAACATCGCCTGTGGGAGACATCGTAAGATGGCGGAGATAAGGCCGTTTCGAGGCATCTTCTATAATCGGGAAGCCGTCGGTGAATTGGCGGAAGTGGTAGCGCCGCCCTATGATGTCATCTCCGCCGGGAGTGCGGAAAAATACTTCGCCCGGCACGAAAGGAACATCATCCGCCTCATACTGGGAAAGGGTTCTCAGGATTCCGGAGAGCGTATGAGCCTGTATCAGCAGGCGGCCCAGGTCTTCGATAGCTGGCTCGATGAGGGCATCCTGCGGCAAGACATACATCCCGCCATATACGTCTACAGCCAGCGTTATTCGCTGTCGGACGGCTCCAGCAGGGAACGCTTCGGCTTCATCACCCGTCTTAAGCTGGAGGATTTCGACAAGGGAGTGGTCATGCCCCACGAGTTTACCTTCAACCGGCCCCGTGAGGACAGGTTGAACCTTCTCCGGGCCTGCCGGTCGAACTTCGATCAGATTTTTTGTGTCTATCCCGATCCGCAGAAGAAGGTGGACGGCGCGCTGGAGGAGGTGGCTGATACAGAAGAAGAGACCTTTTGCCTGGTGGACGAGGAGGGTATCGTCAACCGGTTGTGGACGGTCGTCGATCAGGATGCCATAGCGTTCATCCTGGAGCAGATGGCCGATAAGAAGGTCTTGCTGGCCGACGGGCATCATCGTTATGAAGCCGCTTTGGCTTACAGAGATGAGATGCGCCGGGCCGGAGAGGGAGGAAAAGCAGCCGAGTATATGATGGCCTACATGGTCAACATGTATGCTCCGGGGCTTTCCATACTCCCCTATCACAGGATCGTGGAGGGGCTGAAGGAGTTAAACGTACTCAAGCTGCTCCAGACCCTCTCAGACAGGTTCCTCCTGAAAGAAGTGAAATCGCTCCCCGGAGAGCCCTCCAGCCAGACCTTAAAGCGGCTCCTGGAGCGGGAGCTTGAGAGTGAATGCAGGGAAGGCAAGGCATTCGGCATGTACGGGAGGGAGTGCGGCTTCTGGATTCTCAGAAGCATGAGAGATGAGCGCGACCAGGAGGATTTGCCTATCGCCGATCACATTCTGGGAGAGCTCGACGTCAGCATCCTGCACCAGCAGGTCATAATCCCTCTCCTGGGCACCGATTCCCGAAAAACAGGTGAAGCGGGTGGCATCAGATATACCTCCGACCCCTACGAGGCGTTGGCGGCGGTAGAAAGAAGCGAAAGCGATGCGGCTTTCTTCCTGAACCCCGCTGACATAGACGAGATAATGGCCATAGCCGGCGCCGGGGGCAGAATGCCGCAGAAGTCAACCTACTTTTACCCCAAACCAATCACGGGCATGGTCATAAACAAGCTGGATGCTTAGTTGTGAGTGGTTTCCTTTCCGCTGAACCGTCTCTGACAGCGTAATGTCCATGAAGATTACCTCCGCCACATACATAGCCACCGCCGTGGCCCGGAAGCAGTATCCGGCGCCCGCATATCCGGAGATCGCCTTTGCGGGGCGATCGAACGTGGGCAAGTCTTCCCTCATCAACAAGCTTGTTAACCGGAAGAGACTGGTCAAAACGAGTTCCACTCCCGGCAAGACCCGCACCATAAACTTCTTCCTGGTAAACGAGCGGTGGATGTTCGTGGACTTACCCGGCTATGGATACGCAAAAGTTCCGGCGGCCGTCCGCGAAAGCTGGCGTCCCATGGTGGAGACGTACCTGGAAGGGAGGGACAACCTGGCCGCCGTGGTATTGATAATGGATTTCCGTCGGCCTCCCACCGATTACGATCTGCAGATGGTCGACTGGCTGGAACATGGCTCAGTGCCGTTCATATCGGCCGCAACCAAGGTGGACAAGGTCACCCGGGGTCGCAGGGGGGCGATGCTAAAGGAATATTCAACGGCCCTGGGGGTTGAGAGCGAGGGCATCGTCCTCTTCTCGGCTGCCACCGGGGAAGGCCGGGAAGTGCTATGGCGGCGGATCAGGGACATGACTTCCGGCGAGTAGTTTTTAAGGAGAATCGGTTGGTTGGGGGACTTATCCATGGAGACATCCCGCGCCGCGGGACATGAATTGTCTGTAGAGCAGGGTTGGGCGGGAAAACCGGTTGAATATAAACGGCACCCCGATCCCGCGTTACGCGGGATGCAACGACCCACCGGACGGCAGGGGCTGCGCTGAAGGCGGTGCATTTATACCTCTTGCGGCGGAGGCGCTTTCACGATGTCTTCTTCTGCTGCGCCTCCTTTTTCTG
>JAUXIQ010000311.1 GCA_030620925.1 Nitrospinota bacterium | reverse complement strand
GCGCTACGTTATAAGTCTCTGGGGGGACAGGGCCTACGTGGAGCTTGAAGACACTCCATACGTCGTGTTCCGCGTCTACAAGAGGGATGACAGCGAGGCCCCCTCCTATTTCGACGTTTATTTAAACGACGGCTCCTGCGAGAAGCTGGACCCGGGCTCCCTTCAGATGGGAGAGGAGAACGTCCTCTACTGCAAGGTAAGGGGGGGCGAGCACCGCGCCCGCTTTAACCGCAACAGCGTCCACCAACTGCTGAAACACCTCGAGTATGATGAATCGAAGGATGAGTACTACCTGGAATCCGACGGCGTTCGCCATTTCATCGGCTAGAATTTGAGAGAACCTTTCTGTAAACCCCGCCTGGAGCGGGGTTTCTTTTCAGGGGCCGGTTATCCTACTTTTTGGGCGGCTGAAAGCATTCCCTATCTACTAGGATTCTTAACGCTGAGCTTTACAATAAGAATAAAGGCGGCATCCTGCCGCCCCTTTTAACTAGACTACCTGGAGATGATCTGAAACCCGACAGCGGGGAATTACTTGATAAGCTTCAGTCGATCGAGGTCGTCTTCTATCCAACCAGCGGTTTCGATCATGCTCTTAAGCGTTTTAGGCGGGAAGGTATCAGATGGGGAGTGAAAAGAGACCGTCACCCTTCTTCCATCCGGGTGCCGATAACGTTGATGACTTCCGCTCTGTTTGTGAAGAAAAAAGCCATCCCTTATTAAGCCGCTGATCAATTCTCGGGCAGTTAAACTGCGAAGCCTGCTGTAATCGATGGTCATAATATTAACTGCATTGAGCGTCGGTCGGATTAGAGGATTTGTTTATGTATAGAAATATTATAGAGATGTGAACTAAGTTGAAGGAGTGAACTTCTTATTATACCGAAATCATAAATTCACAACGACATGCGGTTCGGATAGTATTTTGACTTCGCTTTCCGGTCCTTCCGGTATCGGTTCTCCGTCTTCGATAAGTTCTGCTATTATGAGTTGAACGACTTCCTGGATATTTTTGAGAGCTTCTTCTATTGTATTACCCCAGGTAGATGCACCCTGTTTCTTCAAGGCGGGACAGTGGGCGTGGTAAGCTTCCCTGCCATCCTCGAAATTGTCCTCTTCAATAACAACCCTGAAGTTGTAAGACTTCACTTAACTTTCCTCGGTCTAATTTTTAGAGGTAATTGTAATTTATTGGGCTTAATTTCATTATATTTTTAACAACTTACTTTGTCAATTCGATCGACCTAATAAATGATACAAGAAACTTCGCTCCAGCCGGGATTACAGAAAAGTTTCTCCCGAACGTAGATAGGGGCGGCTGGAAGCCGCCCCTATTCATTCATCCTGTATCCTGTGTGGTGCTCTATGTGCTCGTCGCCATGAAGGGTGATTCTACGATTCCCAGCGGGTCGTAGTGGTTGTCGTAGACCTCGCGGATGGTGCCCAGGATTTCGCCGAAAGTCGCTTTGGCTTTGGTGGCTTCGATAATGGCGGGCATCAGGTTGACCTTTCCCTCCACCGCCTGCTCACGCAGTGAGCGGATGGCCTTGGCTACAGCTTCCTGATCCCGGCTCTCTTTCAGTTTTTGCACTTGCTCCGTCTGCTGTCTGCCCACGACGTGGTCAGCGATGTGAACGCCGCCGGGCGTGGTTTTCTCCGGTTCAGATGTGAAGGCGTTAACCCCCACGATTATCTTTTTCCCCTCGTCGATCTCTTTCTGGTTCTCTATCTGAGCTTTTTCGACCTCGTTGTCCACCCAGCCCTTGCGAATGGCCTCGATCATGCCGCCCATGGACTCTATCTGCTCCAGTATCTTCCAGGCCTCGGCTTCTATCTGTCCGGTGAGATTTTCCATATAATAGGAACCGCCCATGGGATCGCTCACCTTGGCAACACCCGTTTCAAAGGCCAGTATCTGCTGAGTACGGATCGCCAGACTTTGAGACTCCTCGGTGGGGAGGCAGATGGGCTCGTCGTAGGAGCAGCAGTGCAGTGACTGCACCCCCGCCAGCACGGCGGCCATCGCCTGGTAGGCGATTCGTATGGCGTTGTTCAGCGGCTGCTGCGGGACCAGGGAACAGCCTGCGGTATGAACGCCGAATTTGAAGGTGATGGACCGGGGGTCCTTGGCCCCGAATCGCTCGGTCATTATCCTGGCCCACATGCGGCGTGCGGCGCGCAGCTTGGCGATTTCTTCGAAGAAGTCTATATGCGATGAGCAGTAGAAACCGCGGCGGGGCGAGAACTCATCCACATCCAGCCCCCGCTCCACTGTCTTTCTTATGAATTCCATGGCGATGCCGAATCCGAAGGCCAGCTCCTGGGGGGCGTTAATGCCAAGCTCCCTCAGGTCGTACATGTTGACGTTGCCGGTGTAAAACTTGGGCACGTGGCGCGTGCAATACTCTATGCAGTCCACGGCCAGCTTGACGCTCATGTCTACGGGGGCCGCATCCTGGAAGCCGCAGAACCGGATGTGCAGGGGGTCGTTCTGTATGGTGCCCCGCAGCTCCTCGAAATTGAGGCCGTTCTCCTCCGCCACCGTCAGGTACTGGGCCATGGCCACCGCCACGGTGGGGGTGGAGATATTGAAGGACATGGAGACCTTGTCCTGCGGGATGCCCTTGAGCAGGGCCCGCATGTCGTCCAGTGAGCTTATGCTCACCCCCTGGACGCCCACCTCGTTGCGGGAGCGAGGATGGTCGGCGTCCAGACCGTTCTGGCCGGGCAGATCCAGAATGAAGCTCAGGCCGCTCACCCCCTGTTCCATCTGGTATTTGAGGCGGGCGTTGGTATCCTCCGGTGCGCCGAAACCGCTCACCTCGCGGCGGGTCCAGTATTTTCCCCGATACATGTTGGCATGGATGCCCCTGGTGAAAGGAAATTGGCCGGGATCGGCTATCCGGTTCTCGTAATCTATTTCCTTCATGTCCTCAGGGGTATAGACATCCTTGACGGGCAGGCCCGACCATGTCTCCAGCGTGTCCGCCTTCTCGAAATATGCCTCTTGCATCTTGTCAGCTTTATCTGCCATTTTGATTCCCCTAAATAGTTGTGATTATTTCTTAATTATTTGTATTACTCCATTAACCTTGGAGCCCTATCAGGGTCGATGAAAGACCTCCGCCAGGCCCTTCTCCTGCCTAATACTGTTATCTTTTGATGATATCTGATGCGAGGAGACGAATCAAGAAAATAAGAGTGGAGAGCGGTAAGGGCTATGAACCCGCTTTTACCCCCCGCCTTTTTTTTAAGCACTTGCGATATATACTTTTAACCGAAAGAGACCCTCTACCCAAGCGTAGGGGGTAAGTCGGCTTTTACCCGAATGAGGTCCTTTGCCGGGCCTTGAAGGGAGGAGCGGAAAATGTCTGTCCAAGAATTGGAAAATGAAATAAGCAGGCTTCCTAATGATGATAAGAGGAAGCTGATGGTGGATATGTTCTGCGATTGCTGTGAGGAGATTATCGAGGATACGGGCTTCAGGGAAG
>JAUXIQ010000288.1 GCA_030620925.1 Nitrospinota bacterium | reverse complement strand
GTCGTAGGGGCGGGTTTCAAACCCGCCCCCCAGGATGATGGGAATTTGCGAAGGGCAGGTTTGTTCGAAAAACCGCCCGGGACCTTTCGGCGGCCCCGGGCGGTTTCAGCTCCGTGGTGAATGCGGCCTTATTGGTTCCTGGTGGCGGTCTTTTCCAGGTTCTCCAGGAAGGCGTCTATGCTTTCCTCCACCTGTTCGGGGGAGAAGAGGCGGGGGTCTGTCATGTCTCCCTCGATGAGCAGGCTGGGCAGCTTTATCTTATCCATGATGATGTTTTTCAGGGTGTACTGGCCGAAGGAGTATGGTTTACAGCTCCTATTGGAGTGCATGATTAACCCGTCGATGTTGAACTCTTCTATGAGCTGGGTGAGGTTCTGGAGTCTCCACGTCATGCCGCAGTTTATGAAGCTCTTGCTGTAGGCTGTAGCCATGCTGTCCCAGGGGTTTCCGGGGTCGAAGTCGTATGCCCAGCCGTTGGTGTAGGTGGCCACCACAGGGGCTGCGCCCGCTTCATAAAACTTTTCGGAAAGGGCCTTGAGGCGGAACCATATGGCTATGTTGTCCCAGTAGAGGCGGAACTTTTCATGGGGCACGGCTCCTATACCCTCGGCCACGCGGCCCTCGACCTCTTCCTTGAGCTTCTGGTAGTAATCCACGCATTCCTCGAGGCCGCGGATGGTTACTATGGGCCCCATGTTGATGAAGGCGTCGAAACAGGTAAGCGGGGCGGGGACGTTCTTGCCCAGCCAGAGAATCTCTTTCCAGAGTTGGGTGGCATCGGAGGAGTAAGTGACGGCTTCCTGAAGTTTGTCGTCGGTGAGTTTCCTGTCCGTTTTGTCCTCCAGGAAGGTCACCAGTTCTTTAAGCTGCACTTTGAAATAGTCCAGGGCGGTATCCAGCGGTTCGAGACCCTGTACGTTGGGGGTGTCTATGAGGAACATGGGGACGTCGAAGTAGCGGGCCAGGACTTCGTACCATTTGGTCACCGTGTCGCACTGCTGGTTGCAGCAAAGCACGAAGTTCGGCTTGGGAACCGGGCCCACGGGGCTCTGGCCGCTGAAGTTGAAGCCCAGGTCGGAGCGGGCGTAGGAGCAGACGTCCTGCGAATAGCCTTCTGCTTCAGCCACCTGGGAAAGCTCGACTGCTATGCGGCGGGCACCGAGCATGGCGGCGTGGTTCTCGGGGTAGAAGGGGAGGATGTCCATTGCGTAGAGTATTTCCACGGGGAACCCCGCGGTGACGTAGGCCATGGGCCGCCCTTCCTTCTCGCAGTTCTGGATATCCTGATAGTATTTGCCCAGGAGTTCTCTCATTAATGCGGTGGTCTTAAAACCTATCTGCTTCTCGCTCATGGGTTAATCTCCTATCATTTCCACGAAAGCCTCGAGCCTGGTTTTCATCTGGCCCAGGGCGGTTGTCTGTTGTTCTGTTTCCAGTGAAAGCTCGGGTATGTCGGCTTCTTCAAACGCTTTCAGCAGGTCGGGAAGCTCGAAATCCTGCGGCTCGCAGAACATCAGCTCCAGTATCACGATGCCATGTGCGCCGGTGTCTTTGACGAGTTTTATGAGATGCTGGGCTGTCTCCTGCTGGGGGTAGTGGTAGCAGCAACAGGGCAAATTGTTGATGTGCCTGTCGGCCATGGCCTCCAGGGGGTCGCCGTCTTCCGCCACGTCTTTCAGGAAGTAGCGAGAGCCGTTATAGAGATCATCGCCCACGATGCTGATTCCCACCTCGGCGAAGAGGTCGAGCAACTCGGGGGGCTCCCAAACCAAGCCGCTGACCACTAACTTCACCTCCGGCTCTTCGCCGGCGGGGGCGTCTTTGAGAGAGCCCAGCAGCTCCTTCATCAGCGCGCTGTGTTCCTCCTTGGGCATCATCATGGAAGCCTTTACCGAGGTGTAGAAATCTTTATCCGAGATTACGCCGGGTTTGTTCAGCCGCAGGTCGTTCAGCTCTCTCATCAGTGCGCGGTTTTCGTTGTAGAGCTTAATACTCTCTTCCATGGAGCTTTCGGTGATTTTACCGCCGCAGAAACCTTCGACGCTTCCCTTGAACCTGTTCAGCTCGGCCAAAAGATAGTCCCTGGACGACTGACTCCGCAGCTTCTTGGGGAGGTAGTAGTCGTCAGTATATTTATCCTGGAAATTGTACTTCCAGATGGAGGACATCTGCTGGGCCGAGTCGCACACGTGAGGAATGAGCATGCCCTGCAGCCCATCCAGCGTCCCGTCGGCAAGCAATTCCAGGGTGCTGCGCACCAGGGAACAGCAGAAGGATTGGATCAGGGTGTCGGCTCTGGAGAGGGGCTTATTGGTGCCCCAGAAGATCAATGGCTGGAGGCCGGCCGCGTGCAGCATCTCTTCAGGCAGGTCGTAGAGGAACCCGCCCACCACTTTTTTACCGGTGGCTTTCTCCATCTCGCTCAATTTTGAGAGGGGGTCCGTTGTGGCTTCGTTAAATCTGGACAGTACAGATTCGGCTGTCATACCTTCTCCTCATCGATAGAATGTCAACCCTTCCATTTTTCCGCTTAGGGGGGCTGAACTCTCTTTCCGGAAAGCCCCGGTGTAGGGGGCTTCAGTTTGTTGTTCCAGAGTGTTCTGCCGCTAATTTTAAAAAAGATAACGAATAATAGCAGGTATGTTTCTCTGTTTCTACCCTTAAATTTTATTGAAACCGGGGGGTTATTCAGAGATGCTTGCCTATCTCCTCGAGCAGCTTTTCCTTCAATTCTTTCAGATCGCCCTCCATTCTCAGGCCCGCCGCCTTTGCGTGGCCGCCGCCGTTGAATACGTGAGCGATTTCGTTGACCTTCACCCTGTTTTTGGCCCTCAGGCTTACTTTAAATTTGCCCGGCTCCTGTTCACGGGCGAAGATGGACACTTCTACACCCCGGATGATGAGGGGGTAGTCCACGAAACCGTCCAAGTCCGTGATGTCCTCACCCTCATCGACTAAATCCTCATGCTTCAGGTGCATGAACCCCACTCTGTCCTCCAGGTGCAGCTCGAGAGTGTTCAGCATTTTGCCCAGGGCGACGATGGAAGCCCTCGGTTTTTCATTGTAGACGATGTTGGCAATGAAATAGGGGTCTGCGCCGTTTTCCAGCATCTCCGCGCATACCCTCATGGCCTGACCGGTGGTATTGGAGAAGAGGAACCTCCCGGTATCGAACATTATAGAGGTATATATCTGGGAGGCGATCTTTGAATCGATGGCGATGCCCAGATTTTTAATCACGTCGTATATCAACTCGCAGTTGCTGCTGGCGTTTTTATCCACGAGGTTAATGGTCCCGAACAGGTCGTTATCCGGATGGTGGTCGATGTTGAGGGTGGGCGCGGAGGAGGGTATCAGCTTCTGCACTTCCCCCAGCCGTTCCATGCTCGCGCAGTCAAGCGCGATCAGGTTCTCTACCTCGAAGTCGCCCAGCACTTCCGGCGAGTAGACCTGAATCTTAGTGAAATTGGAGAGGAAGGAGAACTTCTCCTGGGGGGCGTCATGAATGACTATCCGGTAATTTTTTTCAAATTCGTCCAGTATCTGGCTGAACACCAGTACCGAGCCTATCGCATCCCCGTCAGGATTTACGTGGGTGGAAACCAGAAAGTTGTCCCTCCCGGTAAGAAATTCTTTTATATCGTCCAGCACCATCGAGCGATACTCCCCATTCTATAGCAAAGCTATATGCCTGCCGCTTGAAACGGTAAACTTCT
>JAUXIQ010000225.1 GCA_030620925.1 Nitrospinota bacterium | reverse complement strand
GAAAAGAATGATCTGTTCGGCGGGCGCAAGACCATTATGCAAATCAGACCGGCCAGGGCGGCCAATCCAGAAGAGACCCAGGCCGTTCCCCATCCCGCCCCGTCCAGTACCGCTCCGAATACGGGCTGGCTCAGGGCACCCGCACCGAAGCCGAGGAAGGACTGGAGACCGAGCGCAGCGCCCATGCATCTTTCGGGTACGATCTCCGTCGTGGCGGCTTTATAGATGGCGGAATCGGCCACTACGGTAAACCCATATATCAGTCCCACCAGGATAAGCAGGGAAGACGTACCTCCCAACAACCGCCCGTAAATGAACGAGCAGACCATACTCATGGTGAGGAAAATGGGAATAATTTTGAAGCGATCGTATTTATCGGAAAGCGTCCCGGCCATTGCGCAGGAAACGGTGCCCACCAGAATACTGAGCCCGCCCACCACACCTCCCCAGGAAAGAGCCTCGGCGGAGCTTTTTCCCGCGGCTTCCCCGCTGGAAGTGAGAAAATAACCTATCCAACCATACATGGCGAACAGTTCCCACGAGTGGCCCATATATCCGCCGTTCACCAGCCACCACTTTCTATTGAGGAGCACACCCCGCACGAAGCCGGGTCCCTCCTCACCTCCGGCAACAAGCTGGCCGGAGATGGAAGATGGAGGCGGTGTTTCCGGTTTTTCTTTCACCATGAAATACATAACCGCCGCCCCTCCGAAAGCGGGCAGCGTGGTGGCGGACATAGCCCAGCGCCAGGTGGTCGCCACAGCCAGCGGGGCCATCAGGTAGGGAATAGCGTAGGTAAAGATGAGAACGCCGGTAAGCGTGCCCAGCGCCTTCCCCCTTTCTTCGGGTGCATACCAATCGGAGAGGAGACGCATGGCCGGCACGTAGAGCCCCCCTTGCCCCAAGCCCATCATGAAACGCAGGAACAGGGCCGAACGGTAGCCTTCAGCGAAGAAGATGAAGGCCATCCCGAATATGCCGGTCTCAACCGCGCTCCATATAAAGACGCGGCGGCCGCCGAAGCGGTCCGCCAGCCAGCCGGTGATGAGCACGGAAATAATGTAGCCGGCAAGGAAAACGCCGTTGACGCTGCCGCTCATCCGGTTGGTAAAACCCCATTCCTTGATCAGGATGGACATAACCGATGAGTAATTGAAAGAGACCGCCATGGAGAGCAGCCCGGCCAGAGATACAAAAAGCAGCGTCTTCGTCTTCCCGCTCATTCCTCGACCTTATGACAGAGTATGACACTATATTTCATGATACTGAGTTTGCGGAAGGAGTTCAGCCTCGCAAGCAGCGAGAGAAAGGCGGGGCGTTTTTGAAAAGGTGCCTGGTCGGCGGAACCGCCGACCTCATCCTCCGCCTCAACACCCTAAACCCAGGGAGCGCCAATCCAGGACTCCGAATTGGAACCCGAACTTGTCGTCCCAGTATTCGTCGATGACGTATTCGATATTATCCAGACTGTTATTGCTCTCACCGGCGTCCTCAGGTTTTTCGCTGGATTTATGGCGGCCACCTTGATTGCCGGTCTTCCCTTTCCCCTTATGGCTCTCGCTCAAAGGTAATCCTCCTGTATGAACAATTTCAGCTACTATTCTTTTCGTCCAAAAGCTCCAGAAGCTCCAGGGGCAGTCTTATCTCCTCAACGTTCTTTGCGAAACCGTCTCCCAGACCGTCGAGTGCGCTGGAAAGACGCTCGCGGTAATTATCCTTCAGCGTAAAAGAGATGAGTATGGGCACCATGCCGGACTTAAGCGCCCCCATTATATCCGCGTCCACGTCGTCGCCCACGAAAAGTGCCTTCCCGGGTTCATTCAAACCGATGTCGGCCATGGCTTTCTCGAAAATCACCGGACTCGGCTTGCGCAGCCCCAGGTCGGCCGAAATGACTACGGTCTCAAAATAGGAGCTCATCTCCAGCTCGTCCAGGGCCCGGGTAACGGTGGGGCTGTATGTGAAATTGGAAACCAGGCCCAGGCGATAACGGCCTTTCAGCGCTTCCAGCGTCTCCAACGCTCCCGGCATGGGTTTCATCACTTCGTGAAACGGCTCGAAGTAGGCTTCCACGGCACGGGTTATCATGGCCCCTTCGGGGTCCGCCTCTATGCCCAGCGCTTCGAGTGCGTCGGCCAGCCAGTACTTATTGTAAGTCTCCTCGTCGCCGCGCCGGGAGCCCCAATGCTTCTGGGTGGATTCCCTGTAGGCGGGGTGAAACATATCATAGTCCAGCTCGCACCCATCCGCTTTCAGGCTCTCCAGGACGGAAGCTATGCTTTCCTCCATCGTCAGCCGCTCGAAATAGACCAGCGTACCCAAAAAATCGAAAAGGACGGCCTCGATATCTCTGTAGTTGCCCATTAACATCCCCTGTATGCACGATATTTCATCTCAACCGCCGCGCATCTTCTCCGCGGCGGCTACCCTGTCTATCCCTACCATGTATGCGGCCATACGCAGCGTGGTCTTCTTCTGCTTGGAAAGTTTGTATATCTCATTATAACCCCTCTTGATATGTCGGGAAAGCTCTGCGTTGACTTTCCTCAGACTCCAGGCGAACTGCTGAAGGTTTTGCACCCACTCGAAGTAAGAGACGATGACACCACCCGCGTTCACCACTATATCCGGTACAACGGACACCCCCCTATCCTCGAGTATCTCATCAGCATGATGCGTTACGGGACAATTGGCCGCCTCAACCACTATCTTGGCCGCTATTTTTTTCGCGTTTTTTTCGTGTATGACACCCCCCAGGGCGGCAGGTATCAGGTAGTCGCACTTAAGCTCCAGCAGCTCATGGTTAGCGATACTCTCAGCCTGCGGGAAACCCACCACTGAACCCGTTTTACGGGAGTGGGTCAGCAATTTACTCATGCTGAGCCCCCTGGAATTATAGACAGCCCCCATAACATCACCCACCGCCACGACCTTGCTGCCCGCTTTCTCGAGGTAAGCGGCGCAGTGTGACCCTACGTTGCCGAAACCCTGGATGGCCACCTTCGCTCCTTCCAGAGGGGTATTGAACTCTTTGGCGATCTCTTCCATAATGAATACTACGCCCCTCCCCGTGGCTTCCACCCTTCCCGGACAACCTCCCAGGTCCAGCGGTTTACCGGTTACCACGCTGGGGGTGTAACCATGTTTAGAGCTGTATTCATCCATTATCCAGGCCATCACCTGGGGGTTGGTGTTCATGTCCGGGGCGGGTATATCCCGGTAGGGGCCGAGTAACAAGCCTATCCGGGAGACGAACTTCCTGGTGAGGCGCTCCAGCTCCCTTTTGGACATTTTTCCCGGGTCGCAGTTCACGCCCCCTTTAGCCCCTCCGAAGGGGATGTTCATGACCGCCGTCTTCCAGGTCATGATGGCCGCCATGCCCCTTGTATCGTCCAGGTCCACATGGGGATGGTAGCGTATGCCGCCTTTCTTCGGGCCGCGCACACCGTTATGCTGAACCCTGTAGCCCTGATATACGCGTAGTTTCCCGTCATCCATGCGTACTGGCACTTCCACGCTTAATTCCCTGAATGGTACCTTGAGGGATACGCGCCATTCTTCCTCAAGGCCCAGCTTCTCGGCCGCTTTATCGAAAAAAGCGTTGGCTATTTCCGCATAGCTGATTTTTTCATTATCGTTTGTCGTCATACCTAAACTTTCGACTAAAATACAGATGGTAATAAGGTAAGCCCGTTGAATACTTTAATATTATCTTTTCAGCAGCGTTGTTTGTCCATCTTTTTTTCCCCGCACCGCATTTACGTGCGAGATATTCTATTCTATTCCAAGGCGAACTACAAATCCTGATTCATCGTTATCCTATGGGTCGCAATTCTGAGCGCAGTTGAAGAGTTCATCTTGACGTTGTTGCAGGGCAGGCGAGATTCTTCGTCCCGCGTACCGCGGGACTGTCCGGGGGTGCATCGCCCCGCAACAAGTTACGGGGTTCGGGGCCCCGCCACGGCGGGGTTCATCATATACCCACCCTTAAAAGGGTGGGCATGTATAATTCTGCTTATAAATTTCCGATAACTGGATACCCGCTCACTTGTGGGCGGGAGGGTCATGCTCTAAACGAACCCCCGGACAAGTCCGGGGGTAGAATACTCCTCCCGTGTGTGGCGGGACTCAGAATGACAGCAGTGAAGGGCGGCAGGTGGAACAATTTAATATTTAAACTGTATTCTATTATATTAGTTCTAAATGATTGAAATAGAAAGGTATTTCTGTGGCTACAGTCTCAGGGGCGTCGGAACCGTGGATTGAATTTTTCTCTATGTCCAAGGCGAACATCTTGCGGATAGTCCCTTCATCTGCTTTAGAAGGGTCGGTGTTCCCCATGATCTCGCGAAGCCGCTCTATGGCGTTTT
>JAUXIQ010000260.1 GCA_030620925.1 Nitrospinota bacterium | reverse complement strand
CTTCAGGTTGTTTTGAAAGTCATCCAGACAGGATTCTTTACCTTCTAAATCCGGGTCCGTGCTGGACGGTGAGTTTAGAGGATCAACAGCCGTAACATCGGGTTTTTCCGTTAACGCAGCGCCTTTGGCCAGGCTTATGGTTGATTTTCCCTTGAAGCTCCCTATCTCAAGTATTTCTCCTTTAGTTGTCGGGAATGCCGCGAGCAGGGCGAGAAACTCCATCTCTCTCCTGGTGAGGTAGCCTTCTACGTCTTTTAGTATTCCATAGAGTTCTGTGGTCAAATTGGTGAATTCTTCAAACGGTAAAACCATGAGTCGCTTCCTTTACAGGTGTTTGTCGATACCGCTGCGGCAGTAGTAGTTTTTCTCTTTTTGCGCCCTGTTTAAGAGGGCGATATTTTTCTGGAGGTTGTCCGTTTCGTAGTGCTCGTGGTGTAGATGATAACAGCAAGCGCGAAACTTTAAATCTTTCCGCTTCACGCCATAGTTGAACAATCTGACTACCATTTCCGAATCTTCTTTACCCCATCCCACGAAGTCTTCGTTGAACCCGTTAACGGCTATAATATCTTTCTTGAAGAAGCTCATGTTACAGCTTCTTATACCTCCTAAATTTTGCGAAACTTTTATCAATGGCAGAGGAAAACGGAAGGCGTTTATAATGTTACTGGCCTGCCCTTTCATGGATAGTTTGATTACGCTTAACCGAGAAATATCCCGGTAGGTAAAATTTTCAGATATTGCGGGTTTCAGAAGGACCCTGTGCCCCTGGATGAAGCAGTTCTCCTCAGCGTATTTTAAATGGTCCCTCAACAGGTCGCGGCATGGGATGGAATCATCATCGCAAATGACAAGATATTCTCCGTAACTTTCAGCGATGGCCCTGTTCCTGATGGCCGCCGCCCTGAACCCTCTGTCTTCCTGCCATAAGTGTTTGATATTTATCCGGGTATCAGCGGAAACCTCTTCCACCATGGATGCCGTTTCTTGCGACGAGCCGTCATCGGCTATCACAAGCTCATCCGGCGACAGGCTCTGATTAAGGTAACCCTCCAATACCCTTTTCAGGTAATGGGGCCTATTGTAGGTGGTTATGATTACCGATATTTTCATCTAATTATCAAGTTTATGGGTATTTCTCACTTAATTATAACACAACTGAATACTTGACAAAATGTTCATTGTCTTCAAAGGCATGGGCAGCCCATCCGTTTTTTGCTAATATATCAGTGGGAATGGTTGGAGGGAATTCCTGAAACTTCGGTTTTATATTATCGGATCGTGCCGATATGAGTTTCTGAAAGGTGAGATATTTTATTTCCGCCATATGATATGTGAAAATCGTTGAGAGACGGTTAATGGGTCCCGCAATCGCAAGGGGCGAAAGGCAGAAGTAATATGGTGAAGAGGGCCATGGTACTGGCCGCCGGTTACGGGGAGAGGTTAAGACCGCTGACCGACCTCACCCCCAAGCCGCTGATGCCCGTCTGCAACCGTCCGGTCATTGAAGGCCCGCTGAGGCTTCTCCGCAGGCACGGCGTCCGCCAGGTGGTGATAAACCTGCATCACAGGGGCCAGGCCATTAAAGAGCGGCTGGGGGATGGAGGCCGGTTGGGCCTGGAAATCAACTATTCCCCGGAGGAAACGATTTTAGGGACGGCGGGGGGAATCAAGGCCGCCGAAAGGTTTCTGGGCGACGGCCCCTTCCTGGTGATCAACGGAGATATACTCATCGATTTGGACCTGGAAGAGGTTAGTCGCTTCCATAAAGAGAAAGGTGCGGCAGTTACGCTGGTCCTGCGAGAGGAGGAAGCCTCTGCTTACGGCGTAATTAAAATAGACGACGATAACAGGGTAGTGCAGTTCCTGCGTACCGCTTCCGGCGATGAAAGACACGCCGCCGTTCAGGCCATGTTTACCGGCGTGCAGATACTGGAGCCTTCCCTGCTGGAGCTGATTCCTCCCGGTGTGCCCTGGGGCACCTCCGAGAACTTGTATCCTCAGCTTCTCGAGGAGGGGGAGCCGGTCTACGGTTACGTAATGAAAGGAGCCTGGGTGGATATTGGAACGCCCAGGTGTTATCTGGAAGCCAACTTCATGGCCCTGGAAAACCCCTCTCTGTTGGAAACGGAGGTAACGGGGGAGACGGGAGAAGGGATTACAGATCAGGGTGGGTTGAAGCTGGATGAGGGGGTTGGGCTGAGGCCGCCGGTCCACCTGGGCGAAGGCTGCATGCTGGAGAAGGGCAGCGTGGCGGGCCCCGGGGTGGTCATGGGCAGCCGCTGCAGCGTGGGCCCTGAAAGCAGAATAAGCAATTCGGTAATCTGGGACGGGGTGGAAATCGGCGGAGACTCCATCATCGTGGATTCCATCGTATGCGGCGACGTTATCGTTCCCCCATCCGGCGTCATTGAGGGTAAAATGGTGGTGAGGAACGAGGACGGTTCGCTCAACGTCCGTTCCATCGTCTAGGTAGAACCAAGAAATAGATCAACAGGATGCGAGGATGAAAGCCGGGATTTCCACACATATATTCGCCCTGCACCAGCTCCATGGAGCGATGTTGGAAGATATCGCCGCCAGTGGTTTCCGGTTCATGGAGCTCTGGTGCTCGCGTGAGCATCTGGGCTATCATAAGCCGGACCGCGTGAAAGAAATATTCCGAAACCTCTCCGATAACGGCCTGGAGCTTGTCGCCCTGCACGCCCCCTTCTACCTTTCGATAGCTGAGATCAGAGCGGGCCGTTTCATGACCCTCTCTTCTCCGGAGCCCTCGGTCAGGGAGACCGCCCGCAGCGAGATCGAGATGCTCATAGAGAACCTTCCGGTTGAAGGCCCCCTCCCCATGGTCCTGCACACGGGGCTTACCGTATCCGATAACGACCCCCGACGGGAGGAAGATTTCCTTGAGGGTCTGGAAAAACTCCTTCCGGTTTTCCGCCGGGCGGGATTGCTGGTCGCTCTGGAGAACGGCCCCAGCCACCATTCGAGCTGCGGAAAAATAATGGAGCTGGCAGAACGCACCGGCAGCGCCGATGTCGGCATATGCCTGGATACGGGCCACAGCAATATAACCGGCTCACCGTGTGACGATATATCGCTCTGCGCTCCCAGGCTCCTTGATATACACGTGCACGACAACGACGGCGCCAAAGACCAGCACCGGCCCCCCTTCGGCGGGAACATACCCTGGGAAGAATTCATGGCCGCCCTCAAAGAGACGGGATACGACGGCTCCATCATGTTGGAGACCAGGGGGGGCGAAGACCCGGATACGTCCCTCCGGGAAAGTGTCCGTTCCGCTGAGAAGCTTGGTTTTTTCAAGGACCCGGATAAAGGGAGAAAAGTTTAGGTGATGGTGCGCCGCGCTCAGGGGAAGGAGGAGGGAAAAGTCGAGCCTGCGATTGAGGATTTCGTTTTACACTGTTTCGGGCCACAGGCGATAACGGAGGAGGTGACAAGCCTGGCGGGGGACGCCTCCGACCGAAGCTACTTCAGGGTGCGGCTGAACCCTCCGGCGAAGGAAGTGCCGGATACCCTGGTCGTCATGCGCCTCTCCGAACCTTGGGCGGAGGGCGAGCTGCCTTTCATCAATATAGGTCGCTACCTCGGGTCTCTGGGGCTGGCCGCCCCCGAGATTTACAGTTACCGCCGGGATTGGGGTATGCTGGCCATCGAGGACTGCGGGGATACCACCCTCCAGGAAGCCTTCAGGGCGGAGCCTTCAGCCAGATTGGAAGAGTACTATTTCAGAGCCCTGGACGACCTGGTGGTCATGCAGTTGCACGGCACAGAGGAACAGCGCGCCGCCTGCCACGCATACACTTACGCCTTCGATGAAGAGAGGTTCGTCTGGGAGCTTGACTTCGCCGTGGAGCACTGGGTGCGCGGCCTCCTGAATCAAGAGGTCAGCCCTGAAGACCAGCGTGCTCTCCAGGACATCTTCCACATCATCGCCCGCACTATGCTCGACCAGAAACTCTACTTCACCCACCGGGACTATCACAGCAGGAACCTCATGGTACAGGGGGACAGACT
>JAUXIQ010000324.1 GCA_030620925.1 Nitrospinota bacterium | reverse complement strand
CCTTTTTTATCTAATCCAGTTTCACCAGGGGAGGCAGCTCCTCTATGTCGGAGATCACAATATCCGCCCCCATTTCGGTGAAGAATTCCCGCTGTTCATTCTCCAGGTCGGTGTCCTTGCCCGCACCAGAGAGGACTCCGACGGCCGTGCATCCCGCCTGTTTTGCTCCGAGTATGTCGCTCATGGCGTCCCCGACCATAGCGTATATGTCGTGTTTGTAGTCGGGGACGGTCAAGCCGAGCAGCTCTTCGGGGGTCTTATCCGGATAAATTGCCTTCAGTATTATATAAGGGTGCGGCTTGGATAGTTTCATGCGCCGGCCCTGTTGTTTCAGAATCGCTTCTGCGTTGTCCGCTTCATCCTGGGTGATTATCCGCCTGTCCTCGAAATAGTCCAGTATGCCGATGCTTTTCAGCGCGGTCACCGCTTCCTTCCTGGGGCGTCCGGTGGCCACCGCCAGATTCAACCCCGTAAGCTGGAGAGTTCTGAAAACCTTAACTATCCTGTCCGAGGGGAGGACCGGTAAATCCATCCTGAAGCTGCTGCTGTCCTGCGGGTCCAGGGCGCGCAGCTCCGTAAGCGTTTGCTTTATCAGGGGGATTCCGCTTGCTATGGAGCTATTTTTTTTGAAGGTCTCGCCGGTAGTCCATCCCTGGAATATGTCCCTGCACAGCTCCCAAATCGGGGTATCGCGCTGAAAGACCTGTCTGCCCACGAAGGTGGTCTGCTCGAAGAGGGTCCCCAGATGGGCCATCAATTGGGGGCCCATTATTCCCCTGGAACCGTGCATAAATTCGTCCACCAGTTCCTGAGTGGAGTGCACGGTCGGGCCTGCGCCAGCGAGCTCTTTTCCCAGGTCGGAGATAAAGTTTACGTCCAGCTCCCTGCCTTCCAGCCGTTTGGCTGTATCCGGTCGAGTCTTCTCAAGCCAGCGAAGAACGTAAGCGAGGCAGATGGAGAAGATTGCGAAGGTGATGTCCCAGTTGGAGTTCAGCGCCCGGTTTTTAAGCCTCACTATGGAAGCGGGGGACAACACCCTGAACTTATCCTCTATCTTTCCCACAGGGATGGAAACAGGGGGGTCGAAAAAGCCTTTTATGCCCAGGTATTGGTCTGAAGTCAACAACTCCCAGAGGGAGAGCCTGTCGGCGTCCCAGTAGTTTTCCTCGCTGGTGATGACTCCATCCAGATCAAATATGAGACCGTCTATTTTCATTTCCGCCCGGTATTTTCAGTTGGCACCGCTACTCAAATTCCCTTTACGCCCGGTGTCGTGCCTCTGCGCCAGGGCCTGGATTGGAAAGCCAGGTAGAGGGTTTCGCCGAAGGCGCGAAAAGCGCTCTCCCAGATGTGATGGGGATCGACCCCTTTGATGAAATCGAGATGGAGCGTGCTCCGGTTCCCCTGCACGAATCCTTCAAAAAAGGCCATGAGATCGGCTGAAAGCAGGTCTTCCGCGTGTTCGGGAATGGCGACGCCGCTCCTCTCGACGTGGATGCTGCTCCTGTCTTCAAAGCTGAGGGCGCATCTGGACAGCGCCTCATCGATGAGGGAGTAGGCGCAGCCGGAGCCGCTGATCCCCTCCGTTTTCCTGTTCTCCCAGAGGCGCTGCATCGCCTGACCCAGGGTTATTCCCACGTCCTCACAAATTACGTGCGCCAGGTGGTAGCCGTCTATTTCTATCTGCACGCGGATGTTCATGCACGCACGCCAGCTTATGGTCTCCAGCATGTGGTTGAAAAAGTTAAACGGCGTGCGTATCTTCTCTTTCAGCTCGAGGTCGCGTTCTTTAAGGTCCAGCTCCACCTGCACTCTCGATTCCAGTGTACGCCGCATTCCGGACACGCTGTCCAGCTCGTCTTGCACGATGTGGAACCCCAAACCTTCGCCGGTCTTTCCTTTCATCTGCTCTCTCCTTGCTCCTTCTCCCTCTCTTCGATGGCGCGGGCGTGCGCGGGGAAGCCTTCGTATTCCGCCAGCGCGATAACTGCTTTACTGAGCTCGGCGAACCCTCTGGCATCGGCGTGTGCGATGGTGGTCCGCTTGAGAAAATCCATGATGGATACCGCCGAGTATGATCTGGCGAATCCCCCGGTGGGTAGTATGGCGTTGGGCCCCATGGAGTAGTTGCTCAGCGATATGGGGGTGTAGTGACCCAGGAGCACTTCTCCAGCGTTTTTGATGAGGTTCAGGGTCACAAAGGGGTCGTGTACCAACAGCTCCAGATGCTCGGGGGCGAACCGGTTGACGAATTCCGCCGATTCCTCCACGCTCCGGGTGAGCACTATTCCGCCGTAGCCCTGAAATACCTGGCGGCAGTAATCCTTCCTGGGCTGGGGTAAATCGTCTATGAGGCCGGGCAGGATTTTCTTCACCTTTTCCGCAAGTTCCCGGCTGTCGGTTACCAGCAGGGCGCAGGAATCGGGCCCGTGTTCGGCTTCTATCAGCAGGTCTGCTGCGACTATCCCCGGGGAGGCGGATTCATCGGCCAATATTATCGAGTCGCTGGGCCCGGCGGGGAGACCTACGTCCACCTGGCCGTAGAGGAGCCTTTTGGCGGCGGACACGTAGCCGCTACCCGGGCCCAGTATCTGTTGGACCCTGGGAATTGTCTCCGTGCCGTAGGCCAGGGCGGCCATGGCCTGCGCTCCGCCCACCCTGTAAACGTCTCTTATGCCGCACATATCGGCGGCCACCAGGGAAGCGGCGTCCACCTCCCGGTCGGGGCCGGGCGGGGTGCAGATGACTATCTCCTCCACTCCCGCCACCATCGCAGGCACACCCAGCATAAGGGTTACCGAGGGGAAGGAGCCCTTGCCCCGGGGTACGTAAAGACCCACGGAGGTTACAGGGGTGGTCTTCTCGCCGGCGGTTATGCCCGGGCTTATTTCCGCATACCAGGTCTGGACGGGCATCTGCATCTGGTGGTACTTTTTTATATTTCTGTAAGATAGCGCTATGGCTTCCGTGAGGGAGGGGTCCAGGGAGTCGTGAGCGAGTTTGAATTCTTCGTCAGCGACTTTGAGCTGGTCTCCCTTCATTTCCACGCCGTCGAACTTGCGCGTGTACTCAAGCAGAGCCCGGTCTCCTTTTGACCGCACCTCTTCCACCACGGGTTCGACCTGGGCCATCAACTCATTTATCCGTGTTTCGGCCCTCTGAAGGAGCCTGGTTTCATCTTCCAGGCTCATCCTGTCAAGCTCGTACACTCGCACCTTTTTTCTCCTCAGGCATCCTGCGAATTGCAGCGCCTAGAGCGGAGAGCTTGGTTTCTATACGCTCGTAGCCCCTGTCCAGATGGTAGACCCTGGAAACGACCGTCTCGCCTTTAGCGGCGAGT
>JAUXIQ010000346.1 GCA_030620925.1 Nitrospinota bacterium | reverse complement strand
GATGCCGCCCAATGCGCGGTGGTGGCTCCCACATTTCCTGCTCCTACAATGGTAATCCTGGGTCTCATGATCGCTCCTTTCAATGCTCTACGGTTTGAAAAAAACAGGAACGGGCAGTATTCCCTACAGGTTTTCGATAATGGCGGAGGCAAACTCAGAAGCCTTGACTTCTCTGGCTCCGCTCATAAGTCTGGCCAAATCGTAAGTAACGACTTTGGACTTAATGGTCACCCCAAAAGCATTAACCACTTTATCAGCCGCCTCCTTCCAGCCCATATACTCGAGCATCATCACGCCGGACAGAAGCAGCGAGCCCGGGTTAACCTTATCCTGGCCTGCATACTTGGGGGCCGTGCCGTGAGTGGCTTCGAAGAGCCCCACCACATCCCCGATGTTCGCCCCCGGAGCCATCCCCAGCCCCCCCACCTGCGCAGCGCAGGCGTCGGAGAGATAGTCTCCGTTGAGATTGGGCGTAGCCAGGATATCATACTCATTTGTGCGGGTGAGTACCTGCTGGAACATGCTGTCGGCTATGCGGTCGTTGATCAGAACCTTACCCGCCGGCATCTTGCCGTCATACTTATCCCAGAGATCATTTTCAAGAACCGTTACGTCAGCGAACTCTTCCCGGGCCAGCTCGTAACCCCAGTCCCTGAAGGCACCCTCGGTGAACTTCATGATGTTACCCTTATGCACCAGTGTCACTGAGCGCCTGTTTTTGTCCAGGGCATACTGTATGGCTTTTCTGACCAGCCGCTTTGTGCCGGTTATGCTGATGGGTTTCACCCCCACGCCGGAATCTTCCCTGATGTTTGTGCCCATCTTTTTGTTCAGAAATTTAATGACTTTTTTAACTTCATTGCTCCCCTCACTCCATTCTATACCGGCGTAAACATCTTCCGTGTTCTCCCTGAAGATGATCATATCCATCTGCTCAGGACTCCGGACAGGAGAAGGGACGCCCTGGAAATACCTCACCGGCCGAACGCAGGCGTAAAGGTCAAGCTTCTGCCTGAGGGTAACGTTCAGGCTCCTTATGCCGCCCCCCACGGGGGTGGTCAGCGGTCCCTTGATGGCCACCTTGTAATGTTCTATGGCCTTAAGAGTGTCCTCAGGAAGCCATTCCCCCGTCTCGTTAAAGCTCGTTTCCCCGGCCATTACCTGGAACCAGGCTATGGCTTTCTTGCCTCCGTATGCCTTATCGATACCGGCGTCGAGAACTCGCTGAGAGGCGCGCCATATATCCGGCCCTGTACCATCCCCTTCGATGAAAGGGATAATAGGGTTATCGGGGATCTTAAGCTTGCCTCCTTCTTCCTTGATCTCTTGTCCATCTTCGGGTGGTGTTAAATTGCGGAACTCTACCATATTTCAACCTCGCTCGATGCTTATAATTTTTCCAATATGCCGCGGACTCTATCTTACTGCTGCCGTCAGAATCAGCCTCCGCTCTCCAGCGGGGCTTTAACACTAAACCTGTACAACCTCAAAGTATCGATACGACCTAGCGCTCAACTTATTAACGTTCCCTACACAGGGGTCGCAAAAAGATTCTTATTGGCGGAGCGATTGAGTTTTTTTAAAAACCAGGCAGGGCAAAAGGTCTATCCGAGAAGTTTTTTCTATACACTGTCCTCCATCGCGGGGCTACCCTATACCAGATTTAAGGCAGGTTGTTTAACCTACGGGTCGCGAACAGGGTATAATATTATGAAGGGTTTTTTTTAATCCTTCAGGAGGCGACGCCTCTATACCCTAAACAGAATACAAATAGTTGTCAAGAGATTAATTTTTTAATATTTATGGGGAAATGGGAGGGCTTTCGCACTCATTTTTTAGCTAGATGATCGAACGGCTGCAGCGGAGATAAAATACCTTGCATCTCCTGCATGCCGTGGGTATATACTCTTTTGTCGGGTCAGGCGGGGGGACTGATCGTGTGACTCCTTGTTAATAGCGTCGATACAGACCGTGCCAAGAAAAGGAAACATGAGCAGAAAACCGGTAATAGCCATAACCATGGGCGACCCCGTGGGCATAGGCCCTGAGATAGTCTCCAAAGCCATCTCTGACCTGGAGATTCATCGGGTCTGCTCTCCTCTGGTCATAGGCGACGCCCTCGCCATTGAGCAGGTCTCCGCATATCTGGATTCTGAGGTTCGCATACGCACAGTGAACGAGCCGAAGGACTGCCTCTTCGAAGAAGACTCACCGGAGTTCCTCCACCTGGGGAACCTTCCCCATTCCGAGATTCCGTGGGGGCGGCCCGGCCCGGCGTACTGCAAAGCGGCTATCGAATACGTGGAAGCGGCCATCGACCTCTGTCTGGCGGGAGCGGTGGACGGTATGACCACCGCCCCTGTAAACAAAGGGGAGCTTGTTAAGGCCGGCTTCATGTTCACCGGACATACGGAACTTCTCGCACAGCGAACGGCCGCTCAAGAATATGCCATGATGCTGGCAAGCGAAGACTTCAGAGTGGTCCTGGCTACCACTCACATTCCCCTGGCTGAAGTCGCCCCTTTTATAAATAAAGACAGGATACTATCCCTGCTCAGGCTGATAAATCGATCCATGCCTCTGTTCGACATAGACCGTCCCCGCATAGGTGTGGCGGCCCTCAATCCGCACGCAAGCGACGACGGGGCGATGGGAGAAGAAGAGGAACGGGAGATAATCCCCGCCATAGAGAAGGCCGTCTCTGAGGAAATCGATGTTTACGGCCCTTACCCGGCGGACACCCTGTTCACGCCCTCCAGCAGGGAACACTACGATGTTTTTCTGGCGATGTATCATGACCAGGGTTTAATACCGCTTAAATCTCAATCCTTTCTTAACGCGGTGAACGTTACCCTGGGGCTTCCCATCATCCGCACTTCCGTGGACCACGGGACCGCGTACGACATCGCGGGCAAAGGCGAAGCAAACCCTTCAAGCCTTTTGAATGCAGTTAAGCTGGCCGCCAAACTGGTCGGTGCGAGAGGCAAAGACGTTGAGTAAAAGAAGGGCCTCCCCCCGGCGGCCCCGCACAAGAAAACCACACAAACCGCGCCTGGGTCAGCATATTTTGAAGGATGGCTCTATCCTGAAAGCCATCCTCAGTGTTGCGGATTTAAGAACAGAAGACTACACGGTGGAAATAGGCGCGGGCACAGGCGTCCTCACCACCGCCGCAGCGCCCAGAGTAAAGCACCTCACGGCGCTGGAGGTCGACAAGAGGCTTAGTGCCTT
>JAUXIQ010000227.1 GCA_030620925.1 Nitrospinota bacterium | reverse complement strand
CGGCCCGTGGCCACCGTGCCACGGCCGGATATGCTGAACACATCCTCCACAGGCATCAGAAAAGGCTTGTCTATATCACGCTCTGGCAAAGGTATATACTCATCCACCGCCGCCATCAATTCATACACCAGATTGCACTTATCGCAGTCTTCCTTGGAGCAACCGCAGTTCAACGCCTCTAATGCGCTACCCTTTACTACGGGTATATCATCGCCGGGAAAATCGTAAAGACTCAATAACTCCCGTACCTCCAGCTCCACCAGCTCCAGTAACTCGGGATCGTCTACCATGTCCGTCTTGTTCATAAGAACCACGATGTAGGGAACACCCACCTGACGGGCAAGCAGTATGTGCTCCCGCGTCTGGGGCATGGGTCCGTCCGCCGCACTCACCACCAGTATCGCACCGTCCATCTGCGCCGCTCCGGTTATCATGTTCTTTATGTAATCGGCGTGGCCGGGACAGTCCACGTGTGCGTAATGGCGGTTATCCGTCTCATACTCCACGTGGGCGGTGGCTATGGTTATCCCCCGCTCCCGCTCCTCGGGAGCCTTGTCTATCTCATCGAAACTTACGTAATCCGCCATGCCCTTCTTGCTCAAGACCAAAGTTATGGCCGCAGTCAACGTCGTCTTGCCGTGATCCACGTGACCTATGGTCCCTATGTTGATGTGTGGCTTGGTCCGCTCAAACTTCGCCCTGGCCATCTAACCTGCCCTCCTTGGATAATTAAGAATGAAGCTCATCCCTTCTCCGGATACTCTTAACTCAAACGTCCCTCAACTGCAAACCCACAATCGCCATCCTCTCAACCCCATGCAAACTCCGATTCTCAACGCCGAAGTTAAAATTTGGATACTATGTCCTGGGCGATTGTAGAGGGAACTTCATCGTAACGGGAGAACTGCATGCTATAAGTAGCGCGTCCTTGAGAGCTGGACCGCAAGGCGGTGGCATAACCGAACATCTCCGCCAGCGGCGCTGAGGCTCTCACCACCTTGGCTCCTGCGCGCTCACTCATTCCTTTGATTCTCCCCCTTCTGGTCGTTAAATCCTTGAGAACATCACCGAGAAACTCCTCGGGCACCACTACCTCAACATCCATTACGGGTTCAAGGAGATATGGTTCCGCCTTTCGGATGCCTTCCCTGAAAGCCATTGAGGCGGCTATCTTAAAGGCCAGCTCAGAGGAATCCACCTGGTGGAACGATCCGTCGTATACGGAGACCACGACGTCAGTGACGCTGAAGCCGGCCAATACACCGTCGCTCATGGCCTCCTTGATCCCCAGTCTGACGGCGGAGATAAACTCCCTGGGTATTACGCCGCCCACCACTTTGTCTTCGAATTTAAACCCGTCGCCGCGTTGGAGGGGTTCTATGGACAGCCATACGTGGCCGTACTGCCCCCGCCCACCGGTCTGTTTGATAAACCTGCCCTCGGCTTTGACCGCTTTTTTTATGCTCTCCTTGTAGGCCACCTGGGGCCGGGATACGCTGGCGCCTACATTGAATTCCCTTATCAGTCGATCCGTCAGAATCTCCAGATGGAGCTCACCCATGCCCGATATTATGGTCTGGCCCGTCTCGTTATCAGTGGCCACCCGAAAAGTGGGGTCCTCGTTGGTGAGCTTGCTGAGGGATACCCCCAGCTTCACCTGATCCGCTTTGGTCTTGGGTTCAATGGCCACGGAGATGACCGGTTCCGGACACTCGATGGATTCAAGCACCACCGGATGCTGCTGATGGCAGAGGGTATCCCCCGTAGTTGAGTTCTTGAGGCCTATTCCCGCCGCTATGTCCCCGGCGTAAACTGCATTTATTTCCTCGCGTTTATCAGCATGCATCTTGAGCAATCGTCCCACCTTCTCCATATACCCGCTGGTGGAATTCAACACCATGTCCCCGGTCTTAATAGAGCCGGAGTATACGCGGAAGAAACAGAGATGACCCACGTAAGGATCTGTCCACACTTTGAACGCCAGGGCTGAGAAGGGCTCATCATCATCGGCCTCTCTGGTTTCCTCTTCTCCGGTCTGTGGGTTTCTCCCTTTGACCGGCGGAACATCCTGCGGTGAAGGAAGATATTTCACAATGCTGTCCAGAAGGGGCTGAACCCCTTTATTTTTAAATGCCGCCCCGCAAAGCACAGGCACTCCTCTGTTCTCCAGGGTGGCCTTGCGTATGACTTCTTCAATAAGCTGGAGGCTTATCTCTTCTTCGGCCAGGTAGCTCTCCATCACCCTCTCGTCGAGGTCGGAAAGGCTTTCCAGAAGCTTCTCCCTGTATTCTTCGGCCAGCTCCCGGTGGCTCTGGGGAATATCCTCCTCATCATAGGTGGCCCCCAGAGAATCTTCGTGATAAATAATCGCCTTCATCTTTATGATATCTATGACTCCTCGAAAATCGCTCTCTTTCCCCAGAGGTATCTGTATGGGAAGGACGTTGGCCGCTAAACGATCCCGTATCATGGACACGCAGTTAAAGAAATCAGCTCCCAGACGGTCCATTTTGTTTACGAAGGCGATACGGGGTATGCGGTATTTCTCCGCTTGGCGCCATACCGTCTCCGACTGCGGCTCTACACCTCCCACCGCGCAAAAAACTCCCACTGCTCCGTCCAACACTCGAAGAGAACGCTCTACCTCCACCGTGAAATCGACATGACCCGGAGTATCGATGACGTTTATACGATGATCATCCCAAAAACAGGTGGTAGCAGCCGAGGTAATGGTTATGCCCCGCTCCTGTTCCTGTTCCATCCAGTCCATGGTGGCGGAACCTTCATGGACCTCGCCCAGCCTGTGCGACCTGCCGGTGTAATAAAGAACGCGCTCGGTGGTAGTGGTTTTACCGGCGTCTATATGGGCTATGATCCCGATATTTCTAATTTTTTGTAGTGGTACCTGTCGACTCATTGATCTAAGTTTAATATCCCAAGCTTATAGTTATACTCTCACTCACACCCGCGACTCCCTACCACCTGTAATGGGAGAACGCTTTATTGGCTTCAGCCATCCTGTGCGTGTCTTCTCTCTTCTTTATGGTCGTTCCGGTGTTGTTGGCGGCATCCATCAGCTCGGCGGCCAGTCTCTCTTTCATGGTGTACTCTTTGCGGGCTCTAGAGCTCTGAATGAGCCAGCGGATGCTCAGGGAAAGCCCCCTCGCCATTCTCACCTCGATCGGGACCTGATAAGTCGCTCCCCCAACCCTCCTCGATTTCACTTCCAGCTGGGGCTTGGTGTTGTCCACGGCGCGCTTGAACACCTTCACGGGGTCATCATTGGACTTGGACTTTATTATGTCCATGGCGCCATAAAAGACCCTCTCGGCGACGCTCTTCTCTCCGCCCCACATCAAGTTGTTGATAAACTTGGTCACCAGTTCATCCCCGTAAACGGGATCCGGTATAATTGGCCTTTTTGTAACCACTTTCCTTCTGGGCATTTTCGCTACTCCAAATGGGCAAGCCCATTCATTAATGAACCGGGTGAAGGTTTAAATGCTCAACTATTTGGGCTTTTTCGCCCCGTACTTGGATCTACCCTGCTTCCTGTCCTGAACGCCCATGGCGTCCTGCGTGCCTCTGACAATGTGATACCTGACACCTGGAAGGTCCTTGACTCTTCCCCCGCGTATGAGCACCACGGCGTGCTCTTGCAGGTTGTGGCCGATACCCGGTATGTAGGTGGTAACCTCTATTCCGTTAGTCAGCCTCACCCTGGCCACTTTCCTTAAAGCCGAGTTAGGCTTTTTGGGAGTTGAGGTATAAACCCGTACACATACACCCCGTTTTTGGGGACATCTCATCAACGCCGGGCTGTTACTGGTATTCTTCTTGGTCCGTCGCCCCTTCCTGACCAGTTGATTGATGGTCGGCAAGCAACACCTCCCCTCTTTGAATGTCCAATCACGTCGTCTAAGAACCTGTTGCGGCTATCTCTTGCAGGCCGCTTTCTTCTTCCTCTTCCTCTTGTTCCGTCTCTTCAACTTCAGGGTTGTAATAGGTTCTCACGCCAGTACCGGCGGGTATGAGCCGCCCCATTATCACGTTCTCTTTGAGACCCTTCAAGTAGTCCACACTTCCCGACACACTGGCCTGGGTGAGCACCTTGGTGGTCTCCTGGAAGGAAGCGGCGGAGATGAAGCTGTCGGTGCCCAGAGACGCTGCGGTTATGCCCAGCAGCATGGGCCGCCCTTTAGCGGGCGCGCCGCCCTGGGCTATCACTTCCTCGTTCCTGGCCTGGAACTCCTGCTTGGCCACATGCTCATGAACCATGAAGTCGGTATCTCCGGGGTCATCCACGCTGACCCTGCGCATCATCTGCCGAACCACCGTTTCGATATGTTTGTCGTT
>JAUXIQ010000404.1 GCA_030620925.1 Nitrospinota bacterium | reverse complement strand
GGGACAATCTCCTGAAGACCCCTCTTTTCGATGTCCTCTGATATGGCGTAGACCTCTGCTCCCGATAGCTGGGTGGTATCGAGGTAAACGCCGTCCTGGAGGAGCACTACCTTGGCCTCCTTGTCCGCCGAGGCCAGGGTGAGGCCGGTCTGGCCGTAAAACTTATCCACTAAATAGAGTCCCATTACAGTGTGCCTCCTTAAAAATCTACGTTGCAGTCCGCTTCCTGGAAGAATTCCAGAACCTTGCTCCGGGGAATTACTTCCACGTCATCGGCCAACTGCTGGGGAGAGATGTTTCGCTCTCCCAGAGATTCTTCCTCGGCGTAAAGCCTTGCGCCCAGGTCGTTGAGAGTGTTGAGATACCCGGCTGCATCATCTCGGTTGACGTCCTTCAGGGTGTAATAGACTCCATCCCCCAGGAATAGAGTGTTAACCGAGTGTTCATCAATTCCAGCGGTAATACCCACCGCCGCCCTGAGACCCTCTGTATAAAAGATGGTCCCGTAGGGCGCATGGTTAATGCTCACTACCACTTTTTTCTCTGCCAACGGTTCATACCTCCCTGTTGACTGTTTTCATAGGGGGAATTCCCCCTTGCTTACAGGGTTACCAGGCGGTCCACTTCGCCGACTATTTCGGCGAAATCGGGCAGACCACCCACTTTTACCCCTTCCATGAAATCTTTCCCGCCTTCCAGGCCGCGGGCGTTAACGCAGATGCCGCAGGCGGTGATCTCCGCACCCTTGGACAACAGTTTTTCGAACTTGTGCATGGGCAGAATCTCCATGTCGGGGAATTTCTGGTACTTGATGGGGTTGTAAACGCCGTCCAGGTACAGGAAAATCTTGACCTGGTGCCCCTTGTCCAGGGCCGCTTCCGCCGTGTTGGCAAGTGTTTCATAGTTCTGTACTTGGTAGGGTCCAGTGGTTAGAAGAAATCCTATTGTGGCCATGTTCTCACCTCCTTTCGAGGGGAATTGTGTTATTACCAGGTGATCACCGAATCGTATTTGAATAGGAGCTTCACTATTTCCCTGTAGTCTACGGCGGGGTAGGGGACGTCGATCCCCCTGGCTTCCACGTCGTCCTTGCAGGCGAAAGCGAGCACTCCTTCCGGCAGCGCGGAGAGGACGGAGTCGTGCAGCAGCAGCACCCCCACTTCTCCACTTCCCTGGCGTCTGTTTTCCTCAATGGCCCTGAGGGCCAGCGAGTCGTTACGTTCTCGCACTATGTGCAGCGTCTTCATTGCTCCTGCTCTACTTCTTCTCTCAGGAAAGTCCTGGAGGAGGGTTCCCAGCGGAACACCCCTTCTTCTTTTACTACGCCGTCGTATATGGACATTATCAGATAATAGTTGCAGGGGGGATCACCCCAGATGAGTGCTTTCTCTTCGTCTTCCTGTGAAAAATATACGGGGTTCTCAGGATGCGAATGATATACGGCTTTGATTTCCAGTTGGTCAGCTTCGGTTTCCTTGATGATTTTGTAAAATTCCTCGGGGTCAATCTGATAGGCGGTGCGGGCGTCTCTGGGGTGCGCCTGGGGGTCTTCGCGGTGGAGCCGGTTCTGAATATTGGTGAGTTCGCGCACCTGGTACTCCGCCGGTCCTCCGCCCTTGCCGCCGATTATCACCCCGCAGCATTCATGCGGGTACTCCCGGGCTGCGTGTTGATACAGAATCTCCATGTTTGTCTTGCTCACTTTGAACATGGTTAAAGACCCGTGCTCAGGTAGCGGTCTCCGCCGTCGGGGAACAGGGTGACGATGACTCCGCGGTCTATTCTTTTAGCAATCTCCAGTGCCCCCACCATGACCGCTCCGGAGGAATGACCGGCGAAGAGCCCTTCGATGCTGGCCAATCTGTGGGCCATGGCGTAGGATTCTTCTGTCTGGACGCCGATTTTGCCGTCGGGAAAACTTTCATCGTAGATGCCGGGCATGATGGAGCTGGCCATGTGTTTGAGGCCCTCGATGCCGTGCATGGGGTTGTCCGGCTCAACGGCGAACACCTGTACGGAGGGGTCGTAGTCCTTGAGCCTTTTCCCCACACCCATGAGCGTGCCGCCGGTGCCGATGCCCGCCACGAAATGGGTTACGCGCCCCTCTATCTGGTGATATATTTCCACGCCGGTCGTGTCGTAGTGGGCTTTCCAGTTGGAGACGTTGTCGTACTGGCAGGGCAGGTAATATTTCTCCGGATTGTCTTTAAGCATCTGTAGGGCCTGGAGACGTGCCCCGTCGGAACCCTCGAGGGGGTCTGAATAGACTATCTTGGCCTTGTAGGCGGCGATGATCCGCTTGCGCTCCATGGTCACGTTGGAGGGCATCACCAACTCCACGTTGTAGCCTTTCACCGCGCCCACCAAGGCGTAGGCCACGCCGGTGTTTCCCGAAGTAGAGTCCACGATGATCTTATCCGGGTTAAGCAGGCCCGAATTTTCAGAGTCCTCTATCATGCGCAGGGCCGCCCTGTCCTTGACCGAGCCCCCCGGATTAAACCATTCCAGCTTGGCGTAGATTTCCACCCCCGGCTTGTCGGGAGTTATGTTGTTGATCTTCACCAAAGGGGTGTTCCCTATTAAATCTATTATGGATCGGGTATGACCTTTGGTGTTTCTGTTGGCAACTACGTTGCTCTCGCTCATGGTCTACCCCACGATCTGTTTTCGTCTAATATCTGATAACGGTTTTACTCTGGTTAATGATATCGAAGATTTCTTCACCGGCGATGAGCTCCACCTCATGTCTTGTGCCGGCCCCCGCCAGCCTCTCCTCCGCCTCCTCATTCTCGGCCACCAGCC
>JAUXIQ010000414.1 GCA_030620925.1 Nitrospinota bacterium | reverse complement strand
TCGAAATTTTTTCGGATAGAGACCGAATATTTCCTGGGAATAAGAGAGGATAAGGTTTTCGACAGCGGCGATGAAGACCTCGGCAGCCTCTATGTGATCAAAGGGCGCAAGCTTTTGCCGTAATCCTACCAATGCTGCACGTGGGGTCAAGGGGGAGATAGAAGGCAATGGAAAATGGAAGTTTTTCATAGAGGCACGGCTTGCCGTGCCCCTGATATGAAGAGAACCAATATATATGAAAACCTCTTTTTCACGCGGAGACAATTCATGAATTGTCTCCACTTTTTAAGTTAACCCTTCTTACGAAGGGTTAACTTTGAGCCACACGAGGGAACCCTTTTGTAAAATGGTTCCCTCGTGCACCCTCCCAAAACTTTTGAGAATGACGATGGTGCTGTGCTGGATTCCTGCAATATAGTGCCTGGAAGGCGCTCTTACAGTAGTTGTTTTGGGCGGCAAGATGCCGCCCTATGTACGACTCAGAATTACTAGAGTCTCCCTCCTTGAGGGGAGGGAAAGAGGGAGGGTGATCAAGGGCGACTCCGCATCATGTCATTCTGAACGTAATCCCGCGTGCGGCGGGATCAAACCCGTCCCTACTACTTAAATGAAAGAAATTATATCGGGTTTCAATCTCTTTCGTAGCTGCCGTAAGTACGGGCGTAGTCGCAGAAACGCTGGACCAGCTCTTTTTCGGCGTTTGGAGGCACCTCACACCCTGAGGCGAGGATGAAGCCGCTCTTGTCGGCGGCGATATCCAGGCAGCGCCTGATGTCGGCTTCCATCTGTTCGCTGGTTCCCATGACGAACAGGTCCGTGGGCACGTTGCCTATGACCACCGACTTGCCTTCGGCGGCCTGCACCGTCTTTTCCAGCGAAGTGGGCGAGTCTATGCTGATCCCCGAGCAGCCGGTCTCCACCAGGTCGTCAATTATGGGATCGATATACCCGCAGACGTGCATGGTTATGCCCGTCTTCCGCTCTTTGAAGTGGTTCACCATCTCCGTGTGGTAGGGTTTAATGAACTCCTTGTATATCGGGGGTGAGATGAGGCTGCAGGAGGCCGGCGCCTCGGAATAGCTCAGCCCCACTCCGGCCGCCGCAACTTTCTCCCCGAATTTGTTGGCCAGCTCCGTGGCGAAACGCATCAGGTCGTGAACGAAAGCCGGGTCGTCCGCGGTATCCATCAGCAGCCGCTCGGCGCCCCTCATGGTAATGGCGATTGCCCAGGGGCCGACGATTACGCCTCCCACGGGTGATTCCTTGATGGCCGCACTCACCTCCTCGCAGGCAGCCAGGTAGTATGGGAGCCTGCCGTCCTTTTCGGGGTCGGGCATATTGAGCTTTGCCAGGTTGCCTTTATCCTCCAGAACGTATTTTTTTATCTGGCAGATAGTGTTGTCGGGGAAGATCAGCTCGTTCCCGGCCGCCTCGGCTTCCATGTTGAGGTCGGCCATGACCACCACCACGTCGGGTTCATAGATTTCGTAAGATTTTATCTGGCATTCCGCCAGCTTCCGGGGATCGGTCAGGAACTCCTTGAAGCTGTAACCCAGTTCCCGAGCGTTGTAAGCCCCCAGAATGGGATAACTGGGCACCCGGTCGGTAAACTCCCTTTTGTAAGCCGCCCTCACGTGGTCTCTGCCTATATAAGAACTCATTTCTTCTCTCCTTCTGTCTTCTGCTCCTCCCACATCTCGGCAAGTTCCTGGTATTTGGGGGGGAATATTCCTTCGTAGTTCATGAAATTGGGAATAGGATAGCGCACCCCGCCTTTGTGGGTTCCCTCCAGACCCTCTAATATTTCTTCCATCCAGCTCCAGGGGACGGAGAAGGCCATCTCGTGGTCCTGGGTCTGGCCGAATATTCGATCTCCGTAGCAGGGCAGGATGACCTGCGGCTCGCCCGTGATCAAGGGGGTGACTATCAGGTCGGCGCAGTCCATCCTTCCTGAGAAGGAGGAGGTAATCCGGCCTCCTCTTTTGAAGAGGGCGCCGTGTACCAGCCGCATTACCTGGGCCGAGTTCCCGTAGATAACCAGTACGTCGGGCTCAAAACCGGCCCGGGCCACGGGGGCGAAAACGATCGCCTCGTATTTCCCCACGGCGAACTTATCAGTTTCCGCTTCGGTTTTTTCCCCCGCCTCGGTGTCCCCGGTATACATCCCCTCACAGAGATGCCCCCGGGCATAGAAATCTATGGGTTCCTCGAAGCCCATGGCCACGCTGCCCAGGGAGCACTGCATATCCCGGGATGTGCAGCAGATTGTCCAGCCGAACCGTCTGCTCATGTTCCAGGCCTGGCACAGGCTGAAGCGCTTGCCGAAATCCTTCAAGGGGAATCGGGCTTTTTCCGGGACGTCATCGAGGTTTTCCAGCATCTTGATCGCTATGGGGAAAGTGGCCGGTTTGATATGATTATCAATGGCCTCACTTACTTTTTTCACATCCACCATTTTTTTCACATCCTCTCGGTTATTTAAGGGCTTTCTATGTTTAACGCCTTCTTTCGGGGCTGCAAGGGACTGAATTATATCAGAGTCCGGTTGCCAGGGTCAAACAGAGCTGTTAAATTAAGAATCGGTGCAAGAGGCAGGATAGAAACGCTTTTTTAACCTTCATTTAGGGGTTTTCGCCGCCTGGTATTCTCGATCACTTTCGCGCGATATTTCTTCAGTGATAATATAGTGCGGATGTCCGTGCATCGACCAAAAATTTCCCTTATAATAAAAACG
>JAUXIQ010000370.1 GCA_030620925.1 Nitrospinota bacterium | reverse complement strand
TGACTTCCGTAACCCGGGGGGTGTTGTTCCAGCTCTGCTGCATTCTATCGGCGATGACCTTGCGCACTCCTTTGATAGGGATGACGTCCAGCACCTCGACTCCGCTGACCGGTCTCGGAGCGGCTTCTCCAACGGCTGGGGCCCCCTGCCCGGCGGCTCTTAATATGTCTTCCTTGATGATTCGCCCATCCGGTCCGCTCCCCGCAAGGGTCGTTATATCCACCCCCATCTCCTGCGCCATCTTCCTCGCGGCGGGGGATATCTTCATCCGCTCACCAGGGGCGCCGGCCGCCGCCCTGGTCGGAGGAGGAGCCGCTTTGACCTGGCTCTCCGCAGGTGTCGCCGGGAGTGCAGCAGCAGCCTTTACGAGCTCCTCAGGGACTTCCTCCCCCTCATCGACTATCACTGCCAGTATAGCTCCGATGGGATAGACCTCCTCTTCCACTCCGATTACCTTGCCCAGAACCCCTGATTCGGGAGCATCCACCTCGTATTCGATTTTCTCCGACATTATCTCCAGGATAACTTCCCCCTTCTCAACCCGCTCCCCCTCTTTCTTCCGCCATCGCACCACCGTTCCTTCAGTCATAGTCATGCCCAGTTTGGGCATGATAATTCGCGTCGCCATTTCGCCTCCTGCTTGAAAATTTTATTAGAGGAGAAGGGTGAATTCTCCGAACTCTTGAATGGGAATCCTTATTATCTTGGAACTAAACCATGAAGGCAAATCCCGCAGTGGATTAGATTTTGGTCTTATGGTTTGATGCAAAACAGATGAGAGGATTATCGTTTTGATTATAACACCTCCCCTCTACACCCACAAGATATCACGAAACTCGAGTCTGTAACTGATGGCGGATAAATTTTAAAGTAGAACCTCTGCTACTACAATGATTAACTTACCTTCCCTTAAACTCGGCTTTGGTTTTTGTGAGAAACGCCTGCTGGCCTGTCATCCAGTCCTCTGAACGGCAAAGATAGCTGAAGGCGTCGGTCTCAAACTTGATCCCTTCATCCAGCGGTTTCCCTACGCTGTTCAAAACAGCCTCCTTGGCGGCTCTGACAGCCAGAGGACCGTTATCGGCAATGGCCCCTGCTATCTCTTCCGCTTTTCCCATGAGGTCTTTCAGGGGAACAAGATGGTTGACGAAACCTATCCTGTACGCTTCCTGCGCATCATAAAGTCTTCCGGTCAGGATGATCTCCAGGGCTCTTCCCAGACCGACTATCCTCCAGAGTCTTGAGCATCCCCCGTCTCCAGGCATAAGGCCCCATTTGATTTCCTGGTGGCCGAAAACGGAGTGGTCAGCGGCGACCCTGATATCGCAGAATTCCGCCAGTTCATGCCCGCCGGCGATACAGTATCCATTGATGGCGGCAATGATGGGAGTATATATCTTATAACCTCCGGATATGCCGCACCACCCCGGCCCTTGGAACGCCCTTCTCCTGTTATCCTCTTCCGACTGCTCTCTGATATAAGGAATAAGTTTTTTCAAATCCGCACCGGAGCAGAAAGCCTCGTCTCCCGCTCCCGTTAAGATCACCACCTGGACATCCGGGTCTCGCTTAATCTCCTCCCAGATGGCTATAACTTCTTCGGAAGTCTCCACGTCGATACAATTATGCACCTTAGGTCGGTTAAGCGTAACGTATCCTATTTTATCCCGCTTTTCGTAAAGTACATTATCTCCCATTCTCTTACCTCCTGAACAGTTTTCGATCACCAGAAAAACCGAGCGAGGCGACATATCCCTCGCCCTACTTGTCAGCGACTCCCCCCTGTTTCTTTATCCTGTCTTAAATGCCGGACACTTTCAGGGGTATCCTGTGAATTATAAATGGGCGAGCAGAACTTATTAAGAAAAAAATAGACTTACCCTTTTCCCTCGCTGTATCGTATAAAAAGATGAGAGACTTTGGACTGAGCGTCAGCGTTAAAGTAATGGAATAGTGCCGGTGGACTGCAGCGACGAGACCATATTCGCCCGTATTCAGCAGGGAGACCAGGATGCTTTCGAGGCCCTGATGCAGCGCTATCAGGATCGCCTGTATACAATCGCACTGAAAATCTTGCAGCAACCTCACGATGCACAGGACGCCGTCCAGCAGGCGTTCTTACAGATATGGCAGAAGCGAAAGACCTTCAACCCGAAACGGCGCTTAAGCTACTGGCTTTATAGGGTCTTAACCAACATATGCATCGATGAGTACAGACGCCGGCAGCGGCGAAAGCCCGCATCTGAGACGGCCCTGGAAAATTTAATCGCACCCGGTTCACCCGTTAAAGATTTAGAACAAACCGAGCGCCGTCGGACCCTGCACTCCGCACTGGCCAGGGTGCCGCTGGAAGAACGAATAGCGCTTGTCCTCTGCTACATGGAAGGGCTGTCTTACGTAGAGGTCGCAAAGGCTCGGGGCATATCGGTGCACACCGTAAAGGGTAGGTTGCGCCGCGCAAAAACACTCTTGCGCGAACACCTTCAAGGGTTAATGAGGTAGCGCCATGGACTGCAAACAGTTTCAGACGACACTCGAAAACCTCACCCTGCATAGCTTCAGGGAGAGAAAGTATACCGCTCTAAACAAGCACCTCCAAAGCTGTGGTCGGTGCCGGAAATACCGGGAAAAGTGGCAGCGATTTGAAGAAGACCTCGCTTCTCTCATGTCCCCGGAGAAAGCCCCAGCCGGCTTGAAAGAAAATGTGATGGCTCATCTGAAAGCCGCCGAAACACTGGATGCAGGTGAGACCGCCGGACTCGATGTCTACCTCGAGATTTCTCCCAGAGGCATAAAGCGTCTGTCTTTTAGGGGCCGGACTGAAGCGCAGGGGGTTACGTTCCATACCCTTCAAATCGGCGCATCGTCTGAACTGGCGGCGAGAGCACACGATCAACTGTCTGAATACTTCCGGGGTGAGCGGTCTGTCTTCCAGCTTCCTGTGGACCTGGGGGAACGCAACGCGCTTCAACAGGAAGTGCTCGAAGCCGCCGCAGGCATCCCTTTCGGCGAGGTGAGGACGTACAAATGGATCGCGGA
>JAUXIQ010000069.1 GCA_030620925.1 Nitrospinota bacterium | reverse complement strand
CCTCCTCACCGAGCGTAACAGCCGCAGAAAACCTCCTCAAAAAAATCGGTTTATAACATATCCCATAAGAATTTCCATCTCTTAAGAGCATCAATCCGCCGCCGATGACTTCGGCGGACTGAAGCGCAGGAAAACCGCGGGTATAATGGTGGCCATGATGAGCAGGCCCACCATAAGGTAAACGTCGCTGAAGGCGGATAAGAGCGCCTCACGACTCATCATCATTCTGAGCAGCTCCAGTGATTTCTGCTGGGCCAGAATCGCCGGGTCACCCAGTTGCACGAAGAGCCCTTTGATCGAAGACATAAACGTGCTGGTGGCGTATGAGTCGTACAGTTGATGCTCTGAATAGCGGGCGAGGTATGTGAGCTCACTCCGCTCGATTATGGTGTCCATGCTGGCGATGCCGATGGCTCCCCCCAGGTAGCGGATGATGTTGAATACCCCCGAGCCCATGGACATCTGCTCCGGTGGGAGCGTGCCCAGGGCCGACATGAGCAGCGGAGTCATCAACAGCCCGATCCCCGCACCGCGAACGATGAGCATGACGTTAATCATGCCCGTACTGGTCTGCAGGTTGATGTAGGAGAGCCAGTAAAGCCCGGCGGCCATTACCGTCAGGCCCATGAGTACTAATAACCGGGGGCTGGTCTTATTGCTCACCGCCCCGGATAAGAAGAGAGCGGCGCCGAATATCAGCACCCCCGGAAGCTGAATAAACCCCGCCTGTATCGCCGTGTAGCCCAGGATGCTCTGCAGGAAGACGGGCACTATGAAGTATGTCCCGTAGTAGCCCACCCCCACGACGAAGGAAAGGGCCGCGGCCATGGTGAAAAGCGAATTTTTAAAAACCTTTATGTCCACGAAGGGGGTCTTGTTCCTCAGCTCCACGAAGAAGAAGAGAGTGATGGATATTGCGAATATGGCCATCATGGTTATGATGTAATCGGAATGCCAGCCCTTCTGCTGCCCCTTGACGAGAATAATGAGAAGCGAAGTGAGGAAAATGGTCATGGTGACCAGGCCAAGCGCATCGAATTTCCCCCCCTTCTTGCGCGGCGTCTCTTTCAGCACCACCCAGATGCCTATGGCGCTGATCAGGCCCAGGGGGATGTTTATGTAGAAGATGAGCCGCCAGGTCAGCTCCTCGATGAAATAGCCCCCGATAACCGGGCCGAAGGCCGGGCCCATCACAGAAGTGAAAGCGAAAATACCCATTGCCACTCCCCGCTGCTCCTCGGGGAAAATCTCGAAGAAAACGACCATGGCTATGGGCATCAAGGCACCGCCGCCGGCACCCTGGAGGGCGCGAAAGACTATCAGGGAGTTGACACTCCAGGCCATGCCGCAGAGGGCGGAGGCGAAAGTGAACAGCAGGGTGGAGCCCACAAACAGGGTGCGGTGGCCCAGGCGCTCGCCCAGCCAGCCCGTGGAGGGCATGAGCACGGCCATGCCCAGCATATAGGCGGTGGTGACCCACTGGATTTTTTCCAGGTTGGTGCTGAAGGAGGCCATGAGCTGGGGGATGGCAATGCTCACGATGGTCTGATCCATGGCATATATGAAGCCCCCAAGCACCATGAACCCGCTCACCACCCACTTATAGTTGGGTCTTAAATGATATGGTACGAACTCTTTATCCATTTATCCATAATCTTGCAATGTCACCCGTATCCCCCCCAACCCTATTAAATAAAGGAAATATTTGTCTACTATTATACATAGATAAGAACCGAAAGGAAGCCCATTTTGTGTTGAAAAGTCGCAGACCAATAAATATAATATCGTATCCGTCCGATACCATTTTTTCCCGCGTTCATCCAGAGCCGTTAGACGAGGAGGGTTGAAACATGATAAACAGGGATAACCTCAGGATAATAGACCTCAGCGTGCCGTTCAAAGAGCTCCCCAACCAACCCATGGCCGTGCAGATAGAATACGTCGATCACCGGGCAGGTGCACAGGCCTCAAAGGAGATGTTCGGCATAGAACCCTCCGAGCTGAACGAAGGGAAGTTCGCTTCCTTTGAGCGGGTTACAGCCATCACCCACTGCGGAACCCATCTGGATGCCACCTACCATTTCTGGGACACCAGCGAAGGCAAACCCGCAAAGAGGATAGACCAGATACCGCTGGAATGGTGCTACGCCGACGGCGTGCTCCTGGATTTCACCCACAAGGGCAAAGGGGAAGCATTGACCAGCGGAGACCTCAAAGAGGCCCTGAAAAAAATCGACTACACCCTGAAACCTTACGACATCGTCCTCATCCGCACGGACACCACCAAACATTACGAAGAGCAGGGATACGACCTGATGCACTGCGGCGTCACCGCAGAAGCCACGCACTGGCTCATCGACCAGGGGATCAAGATAACCGGCATCGACGCCTGGGGGTGGGACCGCCCCTTCGACCTCATGGTGGAAGACTTCAAGAAGGGCGATAAAGACCAGCTCTGGGAGGCCCACTTTGTGGGCCGGGAGAGGGAGTACATGCACGTAGAAAATATGGCCAACCTGGATCAGATACCGGTGCCCTTCGGCTTCAAAGTGGCCCTCTTCCCCATTAAGGTGCATCAGGCCAGTGGCGGCTGGGTCCGGGCCGTGGCCATCCTGGAAAGCTAAATTTCTGAGAGAGTCTTTTTAGATGAGGACGATATCCCAAATATAATAGAAAATTATTACAGGAAGGCTAAGTCCATTTTGACAGTAATTCTTACAATTTTAGAGATGATCCAGGCCTCATATCAAAAAAACTGGAAAAACCTTTGAGCCGTTATACAAAATCACTTTAGGTCTACTTTTTTCGTAAGTTAAATCCGTATTTATGTGTCTTTACGAAAAACGATCATTATATTTTCATCAATCCACTCTACTCGCTCAACCTCTGAAAAATGGCTCTCGATCTGCTGCTTGAAGACATTTAATGCTTCTTTGAATTCGTCATCGGTGTAAAGAGAGAAAGTGGAATAATGCTTATTTTCAGCTTGTTGAAGAAGGTATGTTAACGAAGCGGCGCGCTTAAACCTGAAGAATCGGATTTCTTCTAGTGATAAGGATTCAACCTGCTCCGGCCATTCTTCTATCCGGGAAAAATCATGAAGGCGATTCTCCTTTTCTTTGAAATTCAAGAAAAATCTACCCCATATATTTCGTGCGTTCTGATTTTTAAGACGTGTATAGACAAACAGGCAACCCCCTTTTTTCAATGCTTTTTCGGCCTTATCGAGGAACAAAACAGGATCGAAATGATGTATGGCGTTGAACGTGATGATGAAGTCCAACTCATTGTCGGGTAATCGCAAATCTGACGCATCGCCTCGATGGACCGAAAAATTTTCCTGGTTATGACTTTTAAGATATCTGGAGGTTTCTTCTAGCATGGCATCATTAATATCACCGCAGATCAGGTGGAGTCCGGGCAGGTTTTGAAGAAGGAGCAGATCGTATCGTCCGCCGCCACAGCCGATATCGACGCCCAGAATTTTGTCATTCCCGGCCAGTTTTTCTCGTATGAACAGGATAGGCTCATGATCTGTGGTACGCAAATCATTGTAAGATGTGGAAAGATTAGAAAAATGATCATACATACGGTTCATCGTCAGTCCTCAAATTCTTTCTAGGATTTAGCAGGATAACCTCGCTGAACGCTCCTGTTTAAGAATAGCTGTAATATTCAACCGGAAAGCGCCAGTGTCAGCTCAGCAGACTTCCAGGTTCCAGCCCAGTCGGTCGGGTATTTTCCCGTATTGGATGCTGGTTATCTCTTCAAAGAGGCGCTGTGAGAACTCGCCCACCTTTCCATCGTTGATGGCCAACACCGTACCTTTATAATGAAGTTTACCCACCGGCGAGACAACCGCCGCCGTCCCGCTGCCGAAAACCTCGGTGAGGGCTCCGCTCTGTCCGGCCTCCATGACTTCATCTATGGAGACCATGCGCTCCTTGACAGGCATACCCCATTCTTGGGCAAGCTGGATAACCGATTTGCGCGTTACCCCGTCCAGGATCGCTCCGCCCAGCGGAGGTGTGATCAGTGCGCTGTCTATAACGAAGAAGATGTTCATGGTCCCCACTTCATCGACATATTTTCTTTCCCTGCCGTCGAGCCAGAGCACCTGAGCGTATCCCTCCTTCTTGGCCTGCGCCGAGGCCAGCAGACTGGCGGCGTAGTTGCCCGGCGTCTTGGCGTCTCCAGTGCCCCCCTTCACGGCGCGGACGAACTCGTCTGAAACCGTTATGGATACCGGATTGAAACCCTCGGCGTAGTATGCCCCCACTGGGGAAAGGATAATCATGAAACGATAGGTCTCAGAAGGCCGGACACCCAGATGGTTGTCGGTGGCGATAATGAAGGGCCTCACGTAAAGAGATGTGCCGAAGCTTGAGGGAACCCAGGAGCTTTCCAGCTTCACCAGTTCCATGATGCAGTGGAGAGCCAGGTCTGGCTCAAGGAGGGGTATGCAGAGCCTTTCGCAAGATCTGGTTAAACGCTGCATATATTCCCGGGGACGGAAAAGGGTAATGCGGCCGTCTGTCGTCCGGAATGCCTTCAACCCCTCGAAGACCGCCTGGGCATAGTGCAAAATTGTGGCCGCAGGTTCTAATGCTATTGCCTGGTAGGGTTCTATGCGCGGGTTATTCCATCCGTCTGCGAGGTTGTAATCCATGAGCAGCATGTGGTCGGTAAAGATTTCCCCGAAACTGAGCTCATCGTCTCGAGGGTGTTCCTTAAGCGTTTCAGCCCGGGTTATTGGTATAGAGGCATACATGGTTACCCCCCCCTTAAAATGAATCTCTTCGCTCTCCCCGCAAATATATGCTTTATGGAATATGAAATTTTAGCTATCATACCCGTTGTTGTTGTGTATACAAGGAAAAACGGTGGACGGGATTATAGCAAATTCAGAGGGAAAAACAAAATTTTTTTTCCTACAGGATAAAGAGAAGCTTCTTTAACAGGGTGTGTGAACCTCCAGTATAGGATTATCGAACAACAACCTCGGGGAGAGAAGAAATGTCTTACGAAAATTACCAGTGCCTCAAGATACGAATAGACCGCGGCGTTGCCTTCGTTACCATCGACAACCCGCCCATTAACCTGTTCGATCGCGAACTTTTCCGTGAGATCAACCGTGTAGGGAAAGAGATCGAGGCCGACGACGAAGTGCGGGTGGTAGTGTTCGACAGCGCCAACCCGGAGTTCTTCATCGCCCACGCGGACATCGCATTGATACAGCAAATGCCCACAGAAGTTCCCCCCAAAGCCGACACCCTGGGGGCCGTCCATAAAATTTTCGAGCGATACCGAACCATGCCCAAGGTGAGCATAGCCAAGCTGGAAGGCCGCGCCCGAGGAGGTGGCAGCGAGTTCGCCCTCTCGCTGGACATGCGCTTCGGGGCCCTGGGCCGGGCGGTATTGAGCCAGCCGGAGGTGGCTCTGGGAATACTCCCCGGAGGCTCAGGCACCCAGCGGCTCCCCCGCCTGACGGGGCGGGGCCGGGCGATGGAAATCGTGATGGGCTGCGAGGATTTCCCCGCCGATCTCGCCGAACGCTACGGCTACATCAACCGCGCATTGCCTCCCGATGAGCTAACGCCCTTCGTGGAACGTCTCGCTTATCGGATCGCCTCATTTCCGGCCGAGGCCATCGCCCTGGCCAAAGCCTCGGTAAACGCAACGGAGCTGCCCATAGTGGAAGGTCTCATCGAAGAAGCCCACTACTTCAATCAGACGCTGGCGGCACCGGAGACAGAGCGGAGGATGGTCAGATTCATGGAGATTGGCGGCCAGACTCGTGAGGCAGAGCTCGACCTGGGTGCATTAGTGGAAAAACTCGCCGAATAAGTCTGAATTAAATGGGCTCAGGAACCTATATTTATAATTGTTATGGAACACTCTATCAGGGTCGGCACGGCAGGATGGTCCTATGAGGACTGGGAGGGCACGGTCTATCCGGCGTCCGCGGGCAGAAAATTCGACCGCCTGGCTTACCTGGCGCGGTATTTCGATGTGATCGAAATAAACGTTACCTTCTACCGGCCGCTGACACCCGGGGTGAGCGCTGGCTGGGCGCCAAGGGTGCTCTTCAACCCGAATTTCAGGTTCACACTCAAGCTGTGGCAGAAGTTCACTCACCAGCGAGAAGGTATCAGCGATAAGGACGTGCTGACATTCAAATCGGGTATAGACCCTCTTGCTGAAAGGGAGCTCCTGGGCTGTCTTTTGCTTCAGTTCCCCTGGTCCTTCAAGAACGTGCCTGAAAACAGGCGCTACCTTGAAGAACTGCTCAAAACTTTTAATGATTATCCCAGGGCGCTCGAAGTCCGGCATGCCTCCTGGGACAGAGCAGACGTCTATCAGTTTCTCAAACAGGAGGGCGTGAGTTTCTGCAACATAGACCAGCCTCTTTTCCACAGCTCTCTTAAACCGGCCCAGCGGCACGCCGCAATGATAGGCTACGTGCGGCTCCACGGCCAGAACTACAAGGACTGGTTCAGGGAAGAAGCCGGAAGGGATGAGCGCTACAACTACCTCTACTCCAAAGAAGAGCTGGCCCCCTGGGCCGAGAAGATCGTCAATATATCTCTCAAAGCCAAGGATACCTTCGTAATAACCAACAACCATTTCAGTGGCCAGGCCGCCTGCAACGCGCTGCAGCTCAAGAGCATGCTCATCGGCGAGAGGGTCAAAGCACCGGCGAGCCTGCTTAAGGCGTTCCCGGAGCTCAAAAAAATGGCGGAAGAAGAGGAAAGTAAGGGTGAGGAGCCCGACCCTCAGCGCAGTCTTTTTTGACCCCGCACGGAAACGGCTGCGACTCCGCTTCCTGTTTTCCTTGATTTTTTGGCCCGCATACCCTAATTTAGTAGCCAACAACACAGACAAATCCAGTTCAACAGAATGTCGATCAGGAGAATAATGTCCAGGATATCCAGGAAAGAAGCCGGCGCCCAAAAGGAAAGGCATTTTAACCTAAAAGGGGTCATCAGTGTGTCGGTTTTGCTATTAACGCTCGCCATTTATCCACAGGCGAAGGGGGGAACCGCAACTGATTATAAACCCTTCTCCGGCGTAATACACTTTGGCAGGCCTTACGACACAGGAAAAACGTCTAAGGCCGCTTCACTCAAAATTCCCGATCGCCTTGCATCGCTCAACACCATAGTAATAGACCCCGGGCATGGCGGTATAGACGCCGGAGCCCTGGGTCCATCGGGTATGCAGGAGAAAGAAGTTACCCTGAGGATAGCCATAACACTAAAAAAACTGTTGCAGACCGGTCTCGGCAGCCGTGTCTTTTTGACCAGAAACGACGATTCGACCCTGAACCCCCAACAGAGAGCAGGCATCGCCAACGGCTTCAGGGCCGACCTGTTTATAAGCATACATACATCGGCGGCAGCAGATAGAAAAGTAAAAGGTATAGAAATTTTCTTACCCACCGACTCCGGGGATACCTCCCTTACATCTGCCCGGTCGGGCTCCAGGAAGTCTCCACGCCGGAAAAGGGAGGATATTATCGAATGGGATACGGTGCAGTTGGACTACCTCCCCATGAGCAGGCTACTGGGGAGACTCATCCAGCTCAATTTAACCCGGGAAATGGACGGCGAGGTTGTTGCAAGAGAACTGCCGATGCTGACCCTCAGCGGCGTGAACATGCCTTCGCTGGAAATTGAAGTGGGGTACATAACAAACCTGTCCACCGAAATGGAGCTGCAAAACCAGGAGCAGATTAACCGGTTGGCGGTAGCCATATACAAAGGCATCAAACAGTACAAGGAGATACTTTTATTAACAAGAAAGCAACCTTGAAGAAATTAGTGGTCTTCGTAGTGGTTCTTATTGTGACCACGGGCACGGTATATACTCTGTTCAGCTGGAGTGATTGGGGCCGAGAGACGGTTAAGCGCGTAATCACCGAGTTACCCCTCCCCAGCCTGAGACAAAAGGAAAAAATTGATGAAGAAAATTTCCTCGAGGCAACCATCTTCTTACCCTCAGCCGAGAGTAGATTCCTTTATGCAGATAATCGGTTAATACCCCCTGGCCTTGACCCTCACGAACTTCTCTCTTTCCTCATGGAGGAGATTCTCAAAGGACCCGAGGACGGTGGTGCCAGCACCATCCCGGAAGGCACCAGACTGTTGAACGCCTATCTGGACGGCCGGGGAGGGGCATACCTCGACTTCAGCCCCGAGCTGAAGCAAAATCACGTGCACAGCACCTGGGCGGAAGCACTCACAGTCTACTCAATCGTCAACACTGTAGCGGTAAACATCGACGGCGTAAAGAGGGTCTACATCCTCATCGACGGCTCAGTGGAGGATACCCTGGCAGGGCAT
>JAUXIQ010000022.1 GCA_030620925.1 Nitrospinota bacterium | reverse complement strand
CCACCGTATGGATATCACGTTCAAAAGAGGATAATAGGGCCGCGGCGCTATTCGAACGCATGGTGGAAAGGATCAGGGCCGGGGCTGGACCTTACGGTCACTTCAAGGAACTCACCGTTAAAGAGAGTAAAGTGGTCTCCCTGTTCGGCAATGATAAACGGCACTTCATATACCGCCGGGGTAAGGACCTCCTGTGGATAGAGGTGGATTACAAACTGGCGGAGGCGTTCCTGGAAGAGGCCCTGGAAAAGCTGAAATGATGGGTCAGGCTTGTGTGGAGAAGGTCAGACTACGGCGTCCTCTTTTTCAAGGACGGCGACGACATCCTCCAACCCCAGCTCCATGAGCTTCCGGCGAGTTTGTAGAGAGGTCTTCACGTCCCAGCCTTTATGCAGGTAGTATTCATCGAGGAGCTCATGGAAATAGTCTCCCGCCTTCATGCCCTTACCGGGTCCTCCGGTAACGGGCTCTTCCATCCATCGCCGGCAGAGGCGGTCGTCCTCCCTGCGGAGTCCCACCCTGGAGTTAAAGGCTTTCTCCAGGTTATAGACCCGCTCCCCGATGGTATACATCTCCCCGCCGCTTATCTCCAGGCCGGTGAGGGCGCGATAGGCCCCGGCCAGGACGTCCAGAGAAATGTTCATCGGGTCTCGGGCGGTGCGGAAAACGCAGACGCCGAGGGTGTTCACGGCGGCGGTGTAGTTCTCGGCGTGAGCCGATGCCGCCCCCTTGAGGTCGGGCACGTAGCCCACGCCCGCACCCGGCTTGCCCAACCACGCTTCGGAAATGTCCGTACGGAATGCCTTGTCTATGACGTTATAGCCCTTCAGGTGGTCGCACCCGCGGGAAGCCACGGCGAAGTTTATGGCCCAGATGGGATAAGACCTTATCTCCTCGGGCAGGGTGATGCCTCCCTTACCGTAGACGGCATATTGTTCTACGGGAAAATCTTTATCCTCGGTAATGGACTGCGCCGCGGGGAGCAGGCCGTTCTGAAAGAGCCTCCCCAGGTCGTTTTCCTGCAGGGCGATGGAGCGGATGACGGCCTCCACAGCCTCCAGGCTCCCCCATTCAAGTGAAAGGGGACGGCCCAGCCAGCGCTGCGAATCGTTTTCGTCTATTATCCCCCGCTCCCAGAGCTCCATCAGGAAAGAGATTATGCCGCCCATCTCCACAAGGTCCACGCCGTAGTCGTTGCACACGTGGTGCAGGTGGGTGACTGCCGCCATGTCCGGCAGGTCGCAGCCCATTCCGAAAGAAGCCACGGTGAGGTATTCCGGACCATCGCCCCTCTCTCCGGCGAATCGAGCCGCTGCGGGGGATTCGTCTCCCTTGATCTCGCACAGGTGGCAGCATCCCACGGTGCAGCCTACGGAGCAGGCCATGTCTTGAGTCTTGAGATTGTCGATGAACCACTCAGCCTTGAGCAGCTTGACCTTCTGATCGGGCACCTTGGAGTACTGGCCGTTGCGGAAAGCGTTGCCATAAATCCTGTCGTAGAAGTTCACCGCCCTCAGGGTACCGTTCTTGCGGAAGTCAGACTCCGACGGGTCGCTGCGCAGACGGAGGTAAAAATCGTCCACGGCCTCCATGAAGGCCGCGGGGTCGTGCACGCCGACGCCTTTGCTCCCCCTCGCGGCCACCGCCTTCAGGTTCTTGGAGCCCATCACGCAGCCGGCACCGGTGCGGCCGGCGGAACGTTCCTCGGTGACGGTCACCGAAGCGTAGCGCACCAGGTTCTCCCCGCCCTGGCCGATGCAGGCCACTGCGACGTCGGCGTCGCCCAACTCAGACCGGATCGTCTCTGTGGCCTCGTGTACTCCCTTCCCCCACAGGGATGAGGCGTCCCTTATCTCCACCCTGCCGTCGTCTATCCAGATATAGACCGGCCTCTCCGCGCGGCCGGTGATGACCAGGTGGTCATACCCTGCATAGCGCAACATGGGCCCGAAGCTGCCTCCGCTCACGCTGTCGCCGAACATGTTGCACAACGGCCCCTTGAAGGTAAACTTCATCTTGCTGCCCAGGCCCGTGGCCGTGCCGCCAAGGGGGCCGAGACCCATGATTATTACGTTTTCCGGCCCCAGTGGGTCGATCCTGGGGTCGACGGCGGTGAAATGTTCCCACAGCAGCCAGTCGTTTATGCCCACCCCGCCCAGGAACCTCTCCGCCAGCTCCGGCTCGATAGTCTGCTCGCTAACGTTCCCGCTGGAAAGGTCTATACGCAAAATATTACCATAACCCTGCATGATTACCCTCGCTTTGCTTCATATTCGATCATTCGCATCTGGCACAAAAAAATTCCCATAAGTCTACCACGTCACAGAAACCCATGTCATAAAAAGGTTCTCGCTAACTACCGCGTAAATACGATTCTTAGCGGAACGTCCCGCGGAAGGCAGGACTTCGTTCAGAATGACAGGATACACAGTCGTAGGGCCGACCGGCGGCAGCGGGACAGCGCCCTGGGCAGGGCAAGCCTTGCTCCTACGGTCGCGCCTGGAAGGCGCTCCTACATCCAATGTAGGAGCGGCATCTTGCCGCGATTCCGCCAGCAATAAATCTCCCCTCCCACAGGTGGGAGGGGATTAAGGGGAGGGGGCAGAATAAAGCTCTACAGGGTTTGCTCGGGCAGGCGAGATTCTTCGTCCCGCAAAACGCGGGACTCAGAATGACAGGATACACTGTCGTAGGGGCAGGCCCCTGTGCCTGCCCAAATAATATAAATACCGATGACGGGCAATCCCGCCTTCCGCGGGGGGGTTGCCCCTACGACACCCAACGACCCCAGCAATTTCTCGTAGAGGCGTCCCGCGTTCCACGGGATCAATCCCGCCTTCGTGGAGCGTATGTAATACGCCCTTACGGTCGCGCCTGGAAGGCGCTCCTACCGCGAACCCCGTGTGCCGCAGATTCACCTCATCCAAAATGACAATAAAAGGAGGATTTATTTGAGGGAGTTTCTTACTAAAGGGCGTGCAATAAAACCTGTCTATTCGGTGCCTTCGTTTTGCTCGTTGTTGTTCTTGGAGACCATCTGGCCGTTGTCGCAGCAGGTGAGCTGCACCTCGTTTCCATTCTCGTCGACGGTCTTGATATGGACCGGCTGTTTCCAGAGCTTGTAGATATATTCGATGGTCTTATCCGCATATTTCTTGTCCAGACCGCCGAGCTCCATGGGGTCCTGCTGCATGTAAAGCTCGCCGTTCTTAACCTCGGTGATGGTCACCCTGGGAACTCCGTAGTTGGATTTAGAGGCGATGAGGCTCTGGACCACCTGGTCCAGGTCGCGACTCTTTATCTCCAGTTCACCGCACCGGCTGCACTTGCCTTTACCCCCCTGGGAATGTGAGCAGGAGTAGCCGTAGGTAAACAGTTGAAGCTCCTCGGCCAGTTCCACAGTGAGGTAATTGGAGATGAATGAAAAGTCGTTCTCCTCCTCGCGCACTTTAAAAAGCTTGGTCCGGCCGTCAATTGCCGACTCTCCATTGCGGTACATCTCATCCCAACGCTTCTCAATATCTATCAGTAGTTTATAACCCAGATAATAAGGGTTGATGGACCCCATGCCTCCCGGATGCACCACTGAGGCGTGCAGCGAAGCGAAGTCGATGGTCTCCGCCGGAGTGAGGCTCGCATACCTGTTCAGTATCTCGGCATGCCAGTAGCTGGCCCAACCCTCGTTGAGTATTTTAGTCTCGAACTGAGGCAGGAAATAGAAGCTCTCCTCGCGCACCATATCCAGAATATCTTTTTCCCAGGGCTCTATGGGGGCGTAGTTGGCCATGAACCAGAGTAAGTCCTTCTCCGCATGGGGGGGCAGCTTATCCCCGACCACCTCCTCCACCACCGATAACGATTCCTCGCCGAAGAGGTCGGCATACTCGTCAGTCTTGACCTCTTTCTCAACTACCTGACGGGGGGGGTACTTCCTGCGGTAGAGCTTCTTGTGAAAGTCTATATGTTTATCCACGGAGAATGCTATATCCATAACCTTCTCCACCCGCTCCAGCCCGTATTTTTCTATATACTCGTCCACCCGGATGGCGTGCTGCACGGCTTCGTTGACCATGTTCCTGTCGGTATCTTTGAACACCACGTTGTGCTTGAAAAAATCGCAATGGGCATAAACGTGGGCGGCAACCAGGAGGTTCTCTATCTCAATATTGGTATCCAGAAGGAAGGCGTAGCAGGGGTCATTATTCAAAACTATCTCGTAGATTTTGGAGAGCCCCATGCGGCCGTGTACCCGATAACGGTTGTAGACTTTCCCGTAGGACCAGTGCTGGGGTCGGGTGGGGAGCCCGTAAGCGGCTATCTCGGCCATGATGTCCAGAGGAACGGTATCGAAATAGATATCGAAAAAGTCCAGCCCCAGCTCCACGGCAACCTTTTTTATCTCTTCGAACCTCTCCAGGCTCACTGTTCTTCCTTCCTGCTCAGGAACTCCTTTAACGCCTCGTACACGTCTTCTTTTTGCTTGATGGTCACCGTGATGAAATGTGGATGTTCTATGTTATTAAACTCCTGGTGCAGGGTGCTCCAGGAGGTATCAAAGGGGCGGCCCCAGCCGTAGAAGGTGGCCTCATCCCGATACTTGATCTCGCCGTAGCCCAGCATGGAGGTATGCTGGAGCAGCTCTTGCACGGCCTCCTTGCAGTACTGGTTGTCTTCGGCCCAGTTATCGCCATCTGAGAAGTGGAAGACGTAGTTATTCCACTTATCCCTTGGATGGGTGGAGACTATGTGCTCCAGAGCCAACCCGTAAGCCGAAGAACACTTGGTGCCCCCGCTGTTGCTAATGGTGAAGAAATCCTTCTCTTCCACCACCTGGGCTTCGGTGTCATGCGCGATGAACACCAGGTCCACATTCTGATATTTGAGGTTGAGAAAACGCACAAGCCAGAAGAAGAAGCTCTTGGCGATGTACTTTTTGTCGGTGGTCATAGAGCCGCTGCGGTCCATGAGCAGGTATACCGCGGCGCTAGACTGGTACTGCTCCCTCTCCCTCCATACTTTGTAGCGGAGGTCATCATCCACAATTCTAACTATTTTTCCGCGCCCTTTCGCCGCGCTGCGCTTCAAGCTCTGATAGAGGGTCCTGCGTTTATCCAGGTTGGGCAATATGCCCTTGGTGCGTACCTCGTCGTAGGAATAGCTTGAGGTCTTCTGCTGTTTTTCGTCTTTCTCTTCAAGCCAGGGGAGGTCCAGATCTTCCAGCATCATCTTGGTGATCTCTTCCAGGGTGAACTCCGCTTCATAGACGTTCTCGCCGGGCATATCTCCGGCCTGCCCCTCGCCTGAAAACTGCTCCTGGCCTTCCTTGCCGATGACGTCGCCGGGCTCGCCCTCACCCTGGCCCACGCCTTCCCCCGGCCGACCGTACTTAAACCGGTACTGATCCAGGTATTGAAGCGGTATCTTCACTTTTTTCTTCCCGTCGGAGGTGATGATCTCCTCCCGCCCGACGAGCTCTTTCAGGTTTTTCTTTACCGCTTCACGGACCCGGTGGTCGTGCCGTATGCTGTCTTTCAGGCCCCTCCTCCTCAAATCCCATGGAAAGGCCTGTTCCATCATTGCTATCTTCACTATTTCTCCCTGGCCATAAGGCTGCTCACGTATTTGAGAAGCTCATTGGCGCAGTGGGTGCAGTAACCCTCCCGCTCTACCAGGGTATTGACGACCTCGTTCACCTTGCGTAGCTGCTCGGGATCGGGGTTCCTTGAGGAAACGGTGAGCTTTATGGTATCTCTTCGCTCATCGAAAAGCTGCTTTTCTATGGCCTCTTTCAGCTTTTCATGGGTGGTGTAATCGAAGCATTCCCCCTTTCGTTGGGCCACGGCGACTTTGCGCAGCACCTCGTTGCGGAAAGCGTCCTTGCCGCTCTCGGGAACCTTGACCTTCTCCTCAATAGACCGCATGAGCCTCTCTTCAGGTTCCACTTCCTCGCCGGTTATGGGATCAGGCAGCTTGCGGTCGTCGAGGTAGGCTTCGATGTTGTCCAGGTAGTTGTTCAACAAAGTCATCGCCTCATCTTCGAAAGAGATGAAGAAGGCTTTCTGCACATCCACTTTGGCGATTTCGTCGTATTCCTTCCTGACTTCGGCGATGAGGTTATTGAAGTTTTCCTGGCTCTCCTTCTTTAACTGGGCGTGGCTCTCGAAGCCGTCCTTTATCGTGCGCAGGGCGTCGATAGGGGTAACGCAGCTCACCTCCGCCCTGGTAAGGGTGGAGGTCATCCTGTTGATGATGAAACGAGGCGATACACCGTCCATCCCCTCCCGCTCGGTCTGTTCCTTTATCTGTTTGAGGTCCTTCTGGCGAAAACCTTCCACCTCCTCGCCGTTATAAAGCTTCATCTTCTTCACCAGGGTGAGGCCCGCCATCTTTGGCTCCTCCAGCCTGGAGAGGATGGCGAACATGGAAGCGACCTCCAGGGTATGCGGAGCGATATGCACATCTTCCACCTGCGCCTGCTTGAGGAGTTTCTTATAAATCCTTACCTCATCAGAAACCCCAAGGTTATAGCGCATACGAACGATGATCATCCTGTCACGAAGGGCCTCGGACCTTTTGTCCGCAATAAACTCGTTGAACTCCGCCTCGTTGGTATGGGCGATGACCATCTCGTCGGCGTAAATAAGCGGGAACCGCCCGGTCTTGATGTTCTTCTCCTGGCAAAGGGTGAGAAGTATATAGAGAAACCGCTCGTCCGCCTTGAGCATTTCTATGAACTCTATCATCCCCCTGTTGGCCACGTTGAGCTCGCCATCAAAGCGATATGCCCTGGGGTCGGACTCAGAGCCGTATTCGCCCACGGTAGAGAGGTCGATGCTTCCCACCAGCTCGGAAATATCCTGGGATTTAGGGTCGGAGGGCACAAAGGTACCTATGCCCACTCTCTCCTTTTCTGAGAAGAAAATTCTTTTTACTGGCACCCGGTAGATATCGTTCTCGTATTTTTCCTTCAGGTTAAGGGAACAGATGGGGCAAAGCTCTCCTTCTATTTTTACCCCATGCTCGTCCAGGAAATCCTTGCGCAGCGAAAAGGGAATGAGGTGCAGCGGGTTCTCGTGCTGCGGGCAGTCGGCGATGGCGTAAACGGCTCCTTCCTCGGTGCGTGTGAATTCCTCTATGCCTCTCTTTAACAGTATGACCAACTGGCTTTTCCCGGATGAAGGGGGGCCGTAGAGCATCAGTATACGCTTACCTACGTCTGAGCCCAGGCTGGCTCCCTTAAGATATTCCATAACACTGGTAATGGAATCATCCACGCCGAACAGTTCTTTCTTATAAAACTCGAAGTACTCCTTGCCATCTTCATCCGTTTCCACCCCGTATGATCTCACCATATTATAAATCCGCTGATGGGCAAGCCACGCCAGGTTGGGTTGTTCTATAACCACGGAAAGGTATTCCTTGAATGTTCCTTCCCAGGGAGTAGTGTCCAGCTTATCTTGATGTTCCTCTATTCTTTTGAAAATACTCACTACCACTCACCTCCTCAGCGTACAAGGCAGCTTCAGACAAATTCCGTTTAGAATTGCCCTTTTTTTTATTTTTTTTCTGCCCATTTCAAAATCAAGGACTCTTCTCGTCCCCATTGTTTTTAAATATATTACCCTCCCGCCTCTTCTTCAAACCAACCAAACAGCATATACGTAGCTTTTAGCCCAAATATTCTTCAATTCTTCCTAATTATACCATAATGCTCCATAAAAGCCCTCCATATAGTTTGACGTAATTCCGCTCCGAAAATTTCAATTTAAAATGTCTCAAAGACCTTTTGAGGTCATAAGCATTTGAATTAGTTAAGCAGTTAAATTTATCATCGGGTCTCAATACAGTTTAAACGTCTTTATATACTAATCGGAAGATATCCTTATACTCTTGACAAATTTCTCATTTCTCGCATATATTCTGAACAGATTTCACGCGGGTGGCCTGATAATCGGCCCTACGCCAGGAAGCAGATAATGTGTCAATTTCAAAGGGAGCGAGCCATGGGTAAACTTACTGAAGACATGAAGGAGCTGATCAAAGATTTTATGCCCGCCTACGTCGCTACAGCGGACAAGAACGGCAAACCCAACGTATCCCCCAAAGGCTCCGTGAGGATACTGGACGATGATACCCTTATTTTTGCCGACATCCTATCCCCCAACACCAGAGCCAACCTGGAGCAGAACCCACAGGTAGCCATCGATGTGGTTAACGCCAAAGGGATGAAAGGATACCAGTTCAAGGGCAATGCGGAACTCCTCTCATCGGGGGATATCTATGACATGATGGTGGAGGGGCTCAAAAGCAACCCGGCGACCGCCAAGCTCCCCCCGCCAACGTACGTAGTAAAGGTGACTATTGAAGAGGCGCTGCAACAGCCTGCGCAATAGATAAAATGTCTCTTGCGGGGGGATAAGTGATAGAGGGGAATCTTAAGGTGCCGCTTAATCCTGCACCGATTCCCCTCATTCAGACCGCCGCCGGGAAGGGGCCATTTCGTGAATGAGGAGAGGCTCTACTACCTCTCCCCCGGCGAGGTGCTTTTCCGCTATCTGTTTCAGCCATCCTGAGGTAACCTCTTTGTACCAGATACCTTCAGGATAGATGACCATAATGGGCCCCGGCTCCTTGGCGCCCAGGCAGTTGGTGGTGGAGACCTTGACCCGCTCACGGAGGCCCATCTCTTTCAGCAGAGAGATCAACTCAGAGCGCAGCGTCTCCACATCGTGTTCGCCGCAATCCGACCCACACTTGGATGGGCCGCCGCAGATTAAAACATGATTGCGATATTCTCTCAAAGGCTCACCTCGAAGTTTATGTATGATTGAGGGACGATGGCTTTCTTCACCACAGGTAATAATTTTTATCTCATATTGGCGGCATAGTCAAACATCACCTCGGGAAACGACATGAATAACACCGAAAAAGGTAAGCTTACCGCAGGCGTGGACATAGGGGGCACCGATATCAAGCTCGTCCTTCTGGACAACAGGGGGGAAGTGGTGGCCCAGAGCAAGATTGACACCGATGCCCGTAGAGGGCCCGACCAGGCCCTGGAAAGGTTGATGGAAGCCGAAAAATCCCTCCTGACCTCCCGGGGTATAAAACAGCAAGACCTGCGCGCTCTCGGAATCGGCACCGCGGGCCCGCTGGATATCGCCAGAGGTATTGTGGTGCAGGCCCCCAACCTTCCCGGATGGGAAGGAACGCCCATAACGGAAATATTAACCCGTGGATTAGAGATACCAGTCTTTCTTGAGAACGACGCTAACCTTGCCGCTTTCGGGGAGCACAGACTCGGCGCAGGGCAGGGAAGCGACAGCGTAATCTGCCTCACGCTGGGAACAGGCATCGGGGGAGGAATAATCATCGACGGGGAGATTTTCAGCGGGGTCCTGGGAGCCGGCGCTGAACCGGGGCATATCACCATTGACAAGGGAGGTGCAATATGCGCCTGTGGAAACCGAGGCTGCCTTGAAGCCATGGCTTCCGCCGCCGCCGTAGCCAGGATGGCGGTAGACGCCGTAAAAGAGGGGCGGGGAAAGATCATCTCGGAACTTGCGGGCGGGTCTGCGGACAAGGTAGACGCGGAGACGGTGCACAAGGCCGCTCTTAAAGGCGATGCCGATGCAGTGCAAATTCTGGAGAAAGCCGGCCGCAGCCTGGGAGTGGGAATAGCCAACATGATAAATATCTTCGCCCCCCGCACCGTAGTGGTGGGAGGCGGGCTCATGAAAGCGGGCCACTTCATCCTCGAGCCTGCGAAAGAGGAGGCTCTGCGCAGGGCGCTTAAGGCCTTCACACAAGGTGTATCTATTGTCCCCGCCATGCTGGGGAGCTCGGCAGGAGCCATAGGAGCCGCATGTTACGCCGGGCACAAGATAAAAGGCCTATAAAAATTGCCCGGGAGTTGACAAATCAGGTTTTCCCTATTAATTTTCCTTTTAAATCATGATTAAAAGGGGTAGGGTTCAGAAATGGATGAGGAACGACTGGAACTTCAGTCCAAGGTCTGGTACCTGAAGAAATTGAACATCTTCGCCGGATTCAGCGAAGCAGAAATGAACGGCCTGGGCCAAATAACTCACATGGAGAGTGTGCCCAGGGGAAGTTATTTCTACTTGCCCAAAGACCCCTCCGATAGAATCTATTTCATCAAGGAGGGCAGAGTAAAGATTTCCAAACTCTCCGACGACGGCAAGGAAATCACCCTGGCCATCTTAGAGACGGGCGAGGTATTCGGTGAGATGGCCCTGGTGGAAGAAGGTCCCAGAAAAACCTTCGCCGAAGCACTGGACGACACCTCCATCTGCACCATGTCCAAAAACAATTTCGAGACCCTCATTGAGAATAAACCGGAACTATCCGTAAAGATCACCAAACTCATGGGGCTCAGACGCCTGGAAATAGAATCCAGGGTTGAGGAACTGCTCTTCTGCCATGTGCCCAGCAGACTTGCTCGCTTTCTGATGAGACTGGGCGGCGAACACGGAGAGGACCATCGGCTGGGCCGCAGAATAAAGGTGAAGATAACCCATCAGGACATCGCAAACCTTATAGGGTCTACCAGAGAGACCACCACCGCCGCCTTGAACTCACTCAAGAAAGACGGTATCATAGATTTCGAGCGTCGGCATATAATCATCAAAGACGACGTCGCCCTCGGTGAAGCAGCAAAATGAACGCCGAATCGACTCCGGGAAGCCACTGAAAAACACTTCAATTTCATTCGCCGCACGATCGATCGCTTCAGCCCTTTTTTCTTGTGTTATCACTGACTTAAAGGTAACATAATCTATATACACGGATACCTGCCATTCAACCGTTCCCGGTCAACATACCTGTCAAGAGGAGAAAGAGATTGGTTGATTTCGCCCTAACAGAGGAACAAAAGGAACTGCAGCGCGTGGTGCGCCAATTCGTCGAAAAGGAGATAATACCTGTCGCAGCGGAATACGACAGGACGGAGGATTACCCCTGGGATATCGCCCGCAAGGTCTTCGACCTGGGGCTGCTCAACGCCGAAGCGCCGGAAGAATTTGGAGGAGGCGGGCTTTCGACCCTGGAAAGCTGCGTACTGGCCGAGGAGTTCGGCTTCGGATGCGCGGGGATAGCCACCGCCCTCTTCGCCAACGACCTGGCGATTATGCCCATCATAATAGCGGGAACCGAGGAGCAGAAGAAAAAGCACCTGGGCGCGCTCTGCTCCGAATTTCAGATGGCCGCCTTCTGCCTCACGGAGCCGGAAGCCGGTTCGGACGCGTCGGGCATAACGAACAAGGCGGTTAAGGACGGCGACGACTACATCATCAACGGCCGGAAATGCTTCATAACCAACGGTGGAGTCGCCAACCTGTTCTCCGTCTTCGTCTCCACTGACAAGGAGAAGGGCCACAAGGGTTTAAGCACCTTCATCCTCAATGGAGAAATGCCCGGCATAAGCAAGGGCAAGCGGGAAGACAAGATGGGCCAGCGCGCCTCGGACACCTCGGAGGTCATCTTCGAGGACGTGAGGGTGCCCGCGGCCAACCTGCTATGGAACGAAGGTGACGGGTTCAAAATAGCCATGATGACCCTGGACCGCACCCGTCCCTCGGTGGGGGCACTGGCGGTAGGCGTCGCCAGGAGAGCGTTGGAGGAGTCCACGAAGTATTCCCTGGAAAGAATCCAGTTCGGCATGCCCATCGCCATGAACCAGGCAATCCAGTTCCTTCTGGCCGACATGGCCAAAGACGTTGAAGCCGCCCGCCTCCTTTGCTGGCAGGCCGCGTGGATGGCCGACCAGGGCATGCGACAGAGCAAGGAATCGGCCATTAGCAAAGCTTTCGCATCCGATATTGCCATGCGCATCACCACAGATGCCGTGCAGGTTTTCGGCGGATACGGGTACATGAAAGAATACCCCGTGGAAAAACTGATGCGAGACGCCAAGCTGCTGCAGATTTACGAGGGCACCAACCAGATCCAGCGAGGCGTAATCGCCAAGGCCCTCCTCATGCCATAAAACACCGTCGACACAATAATCATTACAGACCCCCAGGGGCGTATGACAATACGCCCCAAAAGGGCGGGTTACATCCCGCCACGCGCGGGACCGCCCCTACGGAGCCGCATCGTGTCATTCTGAACGTAGTCCCGCATAGCGGGACGGAGTGAAGAATCTCGCCTGCACTT
>JAUXIQ010000298.1 GCA_030620925.1 Nitrospinota bacterium | reverse complement strand
TTATCTGGAGAACGGGTTGAAAGTCCTGGTTCTGGAAGATCATGCCAGCCCGGTGGTTTCAGTGCAGGTATGGGTAAAAGTGGGGTCCAGAAACGAAAAGCCGGGCTATACCGGGATTTCTCATCTGGTCGAACACATGATTTTTAAAGGCACGGAAAAGGTTGGGTCTGAAGACTATTCGCGCATCGTCCAGATGCACGGAGGCACGGAGAACGCTTTCACTTCCATGGATATTACTGTTTATCATTCGATCCTGCCTTCGTCACAACTGGAATTGATATTGGAGCTTGAGGCGGATCGTATGGTCAACTCACTCTTCCTGCCCGATGAATACATTTCCGAGCGGTCGGTGGTCATGGAAGAGCGCAGGCTCAGGGAGAACTCTCCATTTTCCAACTTATACGAGGAGTTCAGGGCCGTCGCCTTCAAGGTTCACCCTTACCGTTGGCCCGTCATAGGATGGATGAGCGACCTTGAACAACTGGATCGGAATAAGGCCGTTGAGTATTGGAAGACTTATTACGTTCCCAATAACGCTACACTGATAATCGCCGGCGATGTGGAAAAGGGAAGGGCTGTCTCCCTGGCAAAAAAATACTTCGGGTCGATTCCGCGCGGCCCGGACCCGCCGCTATTGATCCCCCAGGAGCCTGAACAGCGGGGCGAGAAGAGGTTAACGGTATATAAAGAAGTCAAAATCCCTCTCATGGCTATCGCCTACCATGTGCCCCGGTTCAAGCATGAAGACACTTTCGCATTAGACGTAATATCCAGCATATTGAGCGCAGGGGAAAGCTCCAGGCTGTACAGGAAAATGGTCTACGAAATGCAGATTGTAAGCTCAATAGGAGCGGATACTGATTCCTCGTTGGACCCCGGGCTGTTTACTTTTTATGCCGTCATGCAGAAGGGACACGAGCCTGTTGAGGCGGAAAAGGCCATATTAGAGGAAATAGAGCGCCTTAAAAACGAGCCGGTGCTGGATAAAGAGCTTAAAAAGGCGGTTAACGGCGCCCTGAGCGCTTTCGTCTCCAGGCAACAGTCGGTAAGGGGGCAGGGGATGCTTTTGGGACGATTCAACCTTCTCTGGGATTATAAGCTTTTGGAGGAGTATGTGGATCGGTTAAATGCGGTAACTAAAGAGGATATTATGAGGGTGGCGAGCAAGTATTTTATACACAAGAACAGGACGATAGCCTATCTGATTCCGGAAAATTAAACTTAACACGGATGGTGTAAAGGAACGAAAATGCTCAAAAGATACACTCGGGGTTATTTGAAAACCCTACTCTCAGTTGCCGCGGTTTTCTTCGCCGGCTCTTTGCTGGTGATGATGGAGGGGGTAGAAGCGAATTCACCCGGCCCCTACGCCCTGCCCAAAGAGAGATTCGTCTTACCTAACGGGCTGACGGTAGTAGTGGTGGAGAAGCATAAGCTGCCCCTGGTTCACGTGCAGGTAATGGTAAAGACAGGTTCTCTCTATGAACCGGAAAATAAAGCGGGGTTGGGTAATCTCACGGCCGGCCTGCTGGATAATGGAACCTCCGGTAAAACCGCTCTGGAGATAGCTGAAAGCCTGGATTTAATCGGAGCCTCGCTTTCGGTGTCGCCCGGCAAGAGCGGCACCACCATAAGCCTTTCAACCCTCCGCAAAGACGTAGAGGAGGGGTTCAGCATCCTCACCGAAGTGCTGAAAGACCCGGCGTTCAGGGAAGAGGAGCTGGAGCGGGAGAGGAAACAGGTCCTTTCGGGATTCGCACAAAAGAAAGACTCCCCTAGAAGCCTCGTCCGCGACGCGATAATTGATATGGTCTATCACGACCATGCCATGCGCAGGCCGGTGGAGGGTTACGAGGATACTGTTCCAAACATAACCAGAGAGGACATCCTGGAATTTTACCGCAGCTATTATATCCCCGGCAACAGCATACTGGTTATGGTGGCGGATATGTCCAGGAAGGAGATGCGGGGTATGGTAGAGCGGTATTTCGGCGGTTGGAAGGGCAGCTCTTCGCCGCCCCTCAAGCTTTCGCCCCCGCGGGATGAGATTATAAAGAAGGTGCGCCTCATCGATATGGATGTCAACCAATCCTATGTGAACCTGGGGATGTTATCTCTCAGGAGGACCAATCCGGATTATAACGCGTTAAGAGTTATGAACTACATTATGGGCGGCGGCGGCTTCGTTTCTCGATTGCTCAAGCGTATCAGGTCGGAAGAGGGGCTGGCATACTCGGTATATTCTTATGCGGTTCCGGGGAGCATTTTCAGGGGCTACTATCTTTTTTCCCTGCAGACAAAGACCGCTTCCACGTCGCAGGCAATGAACCTCATGCTGGAGGTCATGCGGGGTATGAGAGAGAATCTTGTCACCGAACAGGAGCTGGCTGAGGCCAAGAGCTACTACGAGGGGAGCCTGGCCAGGAGCATGGAGACTTACGGCGATGTGGCGGGGTTGATAATAAATCAGGAATTTTACGGTTTGCCCGACAATTATTATCTCAAAGACATCGAGGAGATAAAGGGGCTCGCCAGGGAGGACCTCCTGCGCGTGGCGCGAAAATATATCGACCTGGAAAATTTCAACGTAGCCATAGTCACCAAAATAAAAGAACTTCAGCTCGAGGTGGAAGGAATAGACGAGAGCATAATCGAGAAGGAGGAGAAGTAGGAAAGGGGAAAATGCACACGCAATCGAAGATAATCTATTTCGAGAAGCCCGGGCCCGTTAATACCGAGACGACTCTGAAAGCGTCTCTGGAGAGGGCGGAAGAGCTGGGCATAGACCATATAGTCGTCGCATCGGGGAGAGGGAAAACGGCGAAGATGCTCATTGCCATGGCCAGGGAGAGCGGATACAGCGGCCGGCTTATCGTGATTGCAAATCATGCCGGGTTCTACAAACCCGGCGAACAGGCGCTGACGGACGAGGTGCGTGATGAGTTGGAAAAAAAGGGGGTAAGGGTACACATGGGTACTCACGCCCTGAGTTCCGTCTCCGGTTCTTTCATATTGCAGTGGATAGGGATAGACATGCTGGAGACCATCGCCGTGACGCTGCGAAGGTTCTCCCAGGGTATCAAGGCGGGCATAGAGATAAGCATCATGGCCGCGGATGCCGGCCTCATACCGGTGGACAGAGATGTTATCGCCATCGCCGGGACGGGGAGTGGGGCGGACTCTTCAGTTGTCATCAAGTCCGCCAGCATGAACAGCTTCTTCGATCTCAAGGTGAGGGAAATAATAGCCATGCCCCTCACCAAACCAAATAGTCAGGCAAGAAATCGAAACTTTTAATCATTTCCGACCAACCACCATATAGAGTAACTGCCAGGTTACGACGGAGTGCAAATATTTCTATCGACCTTCCCAAAGAATTATCTTGTTAACATCATAACTAGATTTTGCTATTGTAGTCGTTGAATTCATCTGCGATTAATACCCAGGACAGAATAGAGTGTATCTACACTGTTATCCCTTAAAAAATCAGGATGAGAAAACGAGTTGTTCTATCAGTTCTGCCAAGAACACAGCCTCACGGTCCTTAAAACCGGCAAGCTGGTCGTGGCCGCCGTCCACCGGGCCGGGAGCGGCCGGTGCTGGAAACGTATCTCTAGCAAGCCGCTCAATACGGC
>JAUXIQ010000397.1 GCA_030620925.1 Nitrospinota bacterium | reverse complement strand
CGGCGATGGCCGCCCTGTCTTTCCTCCCGATTGCGGCTTTCTTATTCGCACTCTTTTTGCCGGGGGGGTATGGCGTCGCTGCGGCCGTCAGGGAAAGACGAGAATAGATATTATCCGAAGCCCATACATTGTGTTGACCGTGGGTAGCTAACTTTTTTTAACGAGTGTGAGGCAGGGCAGGGGGCTTCATGGAAAAAAAGAAACTTTCGCTTCTAACTACGGTCCATTTTTTTAACGACTCCTACGCCAGTTTCCTCCCGCCGCTTCTGCCGCTGTTGATCCTGAGAATGGATCTTTCCATCACTTCCGCCACTTTTCTGGTATCCGTTTTTACCTTTTCTTCATCGATAACTCAGCCTGTTTTCGGTTACCTGGCGGATCTCGTAACGCGTAGATACTTTGTGGTTCTGGGTCCGGCGCTTTCCGCAGCGTTCATGAGCTGTATAGGAGTGGCTCCCAGCTACACTGCACTGGCCGTCTTGCTCATGTTGGGCGGCCTGGGGATAGCCGCCTTCCATCCCCAGACTGTGGCATTAGCAGGGTACGCCAGCGGGGAGCGAAGGGGGTTGGGGGTCTCCATATTTATCTCCGGCGGCACGGTGGGCTACTCCCTGGGGCCGCTATGGTTCGTATACCTGGTAATGGTGATGGGTCTGGAGAAGAGTTATCTGGCGGCCATTCCCGGGCTGTTGTTCGTGGCATTCCTCTTGAGAGGCGGTGTGCTGCGAGAGAGACTGGAAGTTAAAAATCGTGAGTTCAGCCTGGCCAAGTCTATCATGCCGCAGGCAAAAGCCATCGGCCTGTTATACGTGATCGTGGTTCTATGGACTGCAGTGAGGATGGGTTTCATCGCCCTCCTGCCCATACTCTATGCCGAACAGGGCTTCTCACTAATTTCAGGGGGCTTGATAATCACCGTCTTCGCCATTACCGGTGCGGCGGGGGGTCTTGTGGGAGGGTACCTCTCGGACCGCGTAGGACGAAAGGCGGTCATACTCATCGGATTAATAATCTCGGTGCCCTTTTTATACGGGTTCGTCAAGACCAGCGGACCCCTCTCGGTGGTCCTTCTGGCCCTGGCGGGGACGACCCTCATGGCCAGTAGTTCGGTGGTGATCGCCATGGCCCAGGAACTCATCCCCGAAAACGCGGGCACCGCCTCCAGCATAGTCATGGGTCTGGCCTGGGGGGTGGGCGGCATGCTGGTGGTTGTTTTCGGCATGGCGGCGGAGAAGTGGGGCATTACTTCGGCGATGGCCGTCTTGTCTTTCCTCCCCATTGCGGCTTTCTTATTCGCGCTCTTCCTGCCCGAAGGGGATGGCGTCCCTGCGGCCGTCGGAGGAAGACGGGAATAGATATTATCCCGCCGATCTATTTCTTCTCTTTTCCCACCCTCGTGTAATATTCTTCCGGAATGTCTTCAGGGTTCTTATATATATAGTGAACGCAATCGTTCCCGGGCTTCTCCGGAGGAAACGTAACCGCCGCGGGATAACCGCCCCACTCGATGGTCAGCATCTCCTCAGCCACTGCACAGTGGGCGCAATAGACGGGAAAGTTCTCCTTGCCGTAGGTCATGGGTTGAGCCTTTTCAACCTTCAGGAAGTTGAAGGGCTCATCGTAAAAACCGTCGTTTATCAGCCTTCCGCCGCTCCCGCAGGGCGTATTGGTGAAGATAAACTTCTCGTCGTCCTCTTCTATATGAAAGGGGAAGGCGTGTGAATGCCACATTCTGGCCATGAACTGAATGCGTTTCTTCAAGTCCGCCCGCTTCGATTTTTCGTAGAGCGGTTTCTGCCAGGTAGTGCAGGTTTCGCGCAGCGCATCCTCAAGCGTTTCGTCTCCGAAATTCTTACCTATGTAGGTGAGCAGTGAGGTGATCCAGTTCCTGTATCCATCATGTATCCAGAGCAACTCTTTATACATGATATCGCAAAAGTTTTTGGCTTCCTCCTTATCGTCTGCATCAATGGCTTTCGCCGCCTTTTCCCTGGTGGTCTTCGCCATCCAATCCAGTTCTTCCCTTGTGAAAAGTCTCTCTCCTGCCATTTTGCACCTCCTATGCTATTGACGCCTCAGAATTATAAAAAGAGGAACGTCACGTTCCCATCCTCTTCTCATGGTCTTCCATGATCACTTTAACCATGTTATCGATAAGCGCCTTCATGATCTCGGCGGGAACGTCGGAGGTTCCCGCTGTTTGAATATGTTCCCGAAATATCCGTTCGACTGCGTTCTCAAGACCTTCTTCTTCCGCCATGTCAATGGCGCGCAACCGAAATTCTTCGGCGGCCTTTATTGCCCTGTCCATATAGGCTTTGCCCTCGTCTCCGGTATACGCTCCGTATCGCGCCGCGCAGTGAACTTTTACCGGATATTTACGCATCTTCTCCAGCGAGAGCTGGTAGAGAATAAAATCCTCGTTGCCGGAAGGGTAGATCACGTCTTCGTAATTTGGTATGCCGCCTGCATCGGATGCAAACAGCGCTTTGTCAGGGAGGACGTATGCGGCGATGGAGCAGGTGCTGTGGCCGGGCACTTCGATGATTTCAACGGTGACTCCATCCCCAAGGTCCATAACGTCTCCTTCCCCGAGTGGTATGTCCACCTGCAGGTCGTCGAAATCGAGTTCCATCTCCAGGGCCGTCTGTTCCATGCCTTGAGCTTTTATCATATCCCAATTTCTATCGCGGATGAATTTTTTTACCTTCTCCTTGGCGTAAAGTTCCTTGGTGCGGTGTGAAGCCACAACCTCTATCCATGGAAACCTGCGCTTGATGGGAGGTACTGCACCGCAGTGATCGAAGTGGGAATGCAGTATGAGATATTTGGTTATGTGCCGGGGATCGATCT
>JAUXIQ010000093.1 GCA_030620925.1 Nitrospinota bacterium | reverse complement strand
TATAGCAGTCGGGCATTGCAAAAGCGATGACGCGGATACCCACAAGATCGTAAACTTCCTCGAAGCTTATATCCTGGCGCTTCATCTTTTCGAATATACTGTAAAAGTGCTTTGATCTACCTGCGATATGGCCTTTAATATTTGAGTTCTCCATTTCCTTGGAGACTATTTCGGTGATTTTACTTACATACGCATTTCGCTCTTCCAGTTTTGCCGAAACCTTTCTCTTTATCTCCTGGTATTCCTCAGACCAGAGATGTTTGAAAGCGGCATCTTCCAGCTCATACTTTATCCAGCCTATTCCCAACCGGTTGGCCAGGGGAGCGTAGATGTCCAGCGTCTCCCCGGCTATCCGCCGCCATTTATGCTCGGGAAGGTGATCAAGAGTGCGCATGTTGTGGAGCCTGTCGGCCAGCTTGATGATGATGACCCTGATATCCTTGGCCATGGCTAAAATCATCTTTCTGAAATTCTCCGCCTGCTGCTCTTCGTTGCTGCTGAAGTCCATCTTCGTCAACTTGGTGACTCCATCCACGAGCTGCGTTACTTCTTCGCCGAAATACTCACGAAGCTCCTCGGTCTTCATGGAGGTGTCTTCTATTATGTCGTGGAGCAGGCCGGCGGCTACGGTGGTGGGGTCCATCCTGAGTTGGGCCAGAATGTAGGCTACTTCCAGAGGATGAGATAGATAGGCGCTCCCCGACTTGCGCATCTGCCCGCGATGAGCCTTGGCGCAGACCATGTAGGCGTTCCAGATGCTGTCTACATCTGCCTGGGGATAATAGGATTCGACTTTATCAATGATGTCTTCCAGGTGTATCATCTATTCCTGCCCACCGCCGGCATCGCCGGTTTCCTGTTCCCTTCCCTTCTCGTCTTCCTCTTTGCCGGAGGCAATAGGAGTAATATCTATTTCGTCCGCGCCCTTCGACGCCCGTTTGAAACTCTGTATGCTCTTGCCCAAACTGGAACCGATTCGGGGAGCGTTTTTGATCCCGAAAATAAGAAGCCCCGCGACTATTATTAAAACTAACTCATTTCCGCCAAACAATTTTCACGTCTCCGAAAATTGGCGAAACGCTGAAGAACCACTTCCTCAACGGCCCAAGAACCCTTGTTTTTCCTTATTTTACTCAATATAATCAAGTGCTTAAAATTGTGTCAAGTAAAAAGGCCGTGGTATCTTTCATGCAACGGCCCTCAATCGACGAGCAAATATCTGGCCGCCACCTGCGCCAGCAGGTCCACACCCATTGGGAGGGCCCTCTCATCCAGATCGAATTCCGGGTGATGGTGGTGCGTGGGTTCGGAGTGTTTATCCATATCCCATACACCCAGCCGAAGGAGGGCGCCCGGAGCTTTTTGCAGGAAGTAGGAGAAATCCTCCCCGCCCAGCACCCGGTCCATTTCCACCACGCTTTCTTCACCCAGTTCCTCGAGCATAATCCGGTGTGTAAACTCGGTCATCCCGGCTTCGTTTTCTGTTGTGGGGTAACCATGCCAGAGCTTTACTTCCGCCGAACCTCCCATGCTCTCGGCCACGCTCCTGGCGCATCCCTCTATTCCCTCCGATAGTTGATAGCGAAGCTGGTCGTTCATCGCCCCCAGGTTACCCCTGATGATGACCTCCTGCCCGATAACGTTGTCCCTGGTGCCGCCGGAGATGGTGCCGAAGGTTAGAACGGCGGATTCCATGGGGTCCACCTGTCTGGTCATGACCGATTGCAGGGCCACCAATACGTTGGCGGCTATGACGATGGGGTCCACCGCCAGATGAGGGGAGGAGAAATGCCCCCCCACACCTTTGACGTGTATATTCACCGCCGTGACGCCCCCGATGATCTGCCCCGTGCGCAGGCCGACCTGACCCTGAGGCAGGTTGGACATGACATGCCAGGCAAATACCGCATCCACATGAGGGTCCTCCATGGCCCCCTCCTCGATCATCCCCAGGGCGCCCCCGGGAAACGCCTCTTCCGAAGGCTGGAAGAGGAACCTGACGTTGCCCTTCAGCTTGTCCTTAACGGATACCAGCGTCTTGGCCACGCCCATGAGCATCGCGGTGTGGGCGTCGTGCCCGCAGGCATGCATGACGCCGTCCACCTGTGAGGCGAAAGGCAGGCCCGTCTCTTCTTGAAGCTTCAGGGCGTCCATATCCGCCCTCAGGCCCACCGTCTTTCCATCAGAAGCACACCTCAGGGTGCCTATGACGCCGTAATTGCCGGTGCAGCGTTTGACTTCTATGCCCAGCGACTCCAGATGTTGAGCCACGATGTCCGACGTGCGCTCCTCGCGCTTCGAGCGCTCGGGGTTCCGGTGAAAGTCGCGCCTGATCTCCGTCACCTTGTCGGTGAGACTCCCGGCCCTGGATTTTATCTCCTCTCTCAGCCCCTGGTTCCATTCACTCACTGTTCGGCCTCCACTATTTTTTAACAGTATTTACCAGTCATTTACCTCTTGAACGGCGGCGTCTATAAGGAATTCGTTGGGGGTAATTCTTCTAAGGTAAAACCTCCTGGCTTCCCTGGTGGATACGCTGAACCGGGCAGCGCCGGAGGTCTTCTTATCCTTCACGTAGATGACCAATTTATCCGTCGTGAATTTGCTGTGCAGCGTCGCGTCTCCCACCATGTGGGAAAGCAGAAGTATATCGTCGAAAACTCTCCCAGAAGTAGTATAAACCCTCATGTTTACGTCGTAGCTATCTTCGCCGTTTTTCTTTCCCAGCTTTGCCAGCTTGATCTTCACCAACTTGAGTCCCGCGACCTTGGAAGCGGAAGTTATTTTGACCGGCATGCTGTCCAGCGACCATTCCAGGGCTGCATCGCCCTTGGAAGAATTTCGGATTTTAGACAGCCTATCTGAGAGTCTCCCCAACAGCAGGTTGGATTGACCCACCACGAAATCTTCGGCCATGGTCAATTTTTTACCAGCGTAAAGCTTACCGTTCTGCCCGGGGACATTCGGGCCACCGGCGACGATAAAATATATTATCAGCCCATGCACCACCACGCTGATAATCAAAGGGACAACGATATCCCTCTTCCCCGAGAAAAAACCTTTTACCAGATTTCCCGTCCTTATGTATTCCATAGAACGCCCCCGTAAAATGTTGTTCCTGGTTTTATAGAGACAATCCCCCTAGAACTCGCCGGCTATTGACGCCCCGCATTTATTGCAACATGAATTTTCTATATTATACTTCTGCACGTGATAGCCGTAACGCCCTATGACCACCTGCCCGCAGGAGGGACAGAAGGTGTTCTCGCCCTCGTCGCCGGGCACGTTTCCAGTATAGACATACTCGAGCCCCGTCTCCAACCCCATCCGGCGCGCCTCGCTTATCGTCTCAACCGGCGTCCTGACGCTCTCAGTCAGCTTATACGCTGGGTGGAACCGGCTTATATGCCAGGGGACCGAAGCCCCCAGCTCATCATGAATAAACTCCGCTATTGAGCGGAGCTCCCGGGGAGAATCGTTATAGTAGGGGATTACCAGCGTGGTCACCTCCACCCAGATGCCCCTGGCCACCATACGCCTCAGGGTGTCCAGCACGGGTTCCAGCCTGCCTCCGCAGACCGTCTTATAGAACTTTTCGCTGAAACCTTTTAAATCCACGTTGGCCGCGTCCAGGTAAGGCTCGATGGTATCCAGTGCTTCCTCCGTCATATACCCGTTGGTGACGAAGACGTTCTTCATTCCCTTCCGGTGCGCCAGGCTTGCGGTCTCGTATGCATACTCGAAGAAGATGGTGGGCTCGGTGTAGGTGTAAGATATACTTGTGCAGCCATTATCCTCAGCCAGGGCCACCGCCTGCCGGGGGATCAAATCCCGTCCGATGATCGATTTTTTATCCCTGGATATCTGCGATATGTCAAAATTCTGGCAGTGCATACACTTGAAGTTGCAGCCCACGGTGGCTATGGAGAGTATCGGGGTTCCGGGATAGAAATGGAAGAGGGGCTTCTTCTCGATGGGGTCTATGTTGGTGGAGATGGCCTTACCGTAAACATGGGTATAGAGGGCGCCGTCAGTATTTTCCCGCACCCCGCATATTCCCGTTTCACCCTCATGAATGAGGCACCTGTGGGAACACAGGTTGCAGCGAACGTTTCCTTCCCCCATTTTTTCGTAAAGCATGGCCTCTTTCAAGGCACTCACCCCCCTATCATAAACTGCAAAACCGCCCGGGTTTTCAGCTTACCAATACACCGGCGTAGCCCACCACGCTGTCAAAGTCTCCGCTGACGTCTCCTGAAGTCTGATATTTCACCAGGTGCGCCTCAGACGCCCCCAGTTCCTTACAGGCTGCCAGCATGACCGTCGTGGGTATTACACCGCACATGGTGATGCCCTCCCCGATAACCGTCTCGTAGAGGCCCCTGTGGTCTAGCGCCAGGATGCAGTCGATGGCCATCCTGTCTTTCTCCACAGCCGTCTCATGCGGCTCGAAGTGGGTCATATCAGTGCTGCCTACCAAAAGGACCTTCTTGTCCCCTCCTTTTATGACCCCGGCCAGAGCCAGGCCCAACTCCTCGCAACGCTCCAGAGACATGTGCATAAAGATAATGGGGACGATCTTAAATTCCGACGTGAAATGCTGGATGAAGGGAATCTGCACCTCCAGAGAATGTTCTGACGTATGCGCCGATTGGTCTTCATCGAAGGCTGATGACCGCTCGAGCAGCCTGCGGGCGGTGGCCGAATCCACCTCTACCTCCCCTAAGGGCATTTCCCAGCTTCCCTCCGCCATGATGGATACGGCAGGGCCGTATCCGGTATGATTGGGCCCCAGGAGGATTACGGTTTCCGGGAGGGTTATCCTTGAATAGACGGCGCCCGCTACATTCCCTGAATAGACGAACCCCGCGTGCGGTGAAACTATTCCCACCACTTCATCCTTCTCCAGGTTTTCCTCCACCAACCCGCTCACCTGGGTCTTCAACAGGTCGGAAGAAGCGAGGTAAAAGGCGTCAGCTACTGCCGGTTTTCTTCCCATGCCTGAACCTCCCTGAAACCATGGCAATGTATAGCTATATGTCTAAAAGTATTTCCGCCTCCCAACCCCCTTCCGTCTGCATAACCTTGAGGCGATGGTAGGTTACTGCTTTCACATGCCTGGCCACCTTGTGTCTCGAAGGGTCAAACTCTTCGCCACCGACCCTTGCCTTAACCTGGGCGGAGTCTGCGCTGAAAACCTTAAAGTCCACCATGAGCAGGGAGCGCGTCTCAAAAATAAATAGCAGCTCGTTAAGCCAGTTTACCATCGTTGACGGGGCATCATCCCCCTCCACAATAACCTCCGCCTCAACCTCCCGTCTCACCTCTCCCCCGTCGCACATGATATCGAAAAGAGCAAACGCGGCGTTCTCATACAACTCTTTCAAGCTTTGTGCAGACGTAATTATGCCGATGTCGGCTGTAACATCCATTATACTGTATTTTTTGCGCACCTCGTGGCCCATCCCATTTTGATTAATGGGCAACAACCGTAAAACCGCTCTGATATTCAATATAACATACAGAAAAGTATAGGGGTAAAACATTATCATTTGGTTTAAGGATCGTGCGCAATATTCCCCTCAAACGCGCTATTTTTCTCTGGTAAAAACCTTTTTCCGTGCGCCTCGCTTCGGAGAACTCTGCTGCACCATTTTAAGCAAACCCGGGCCGGGCTCTCCCGCGTCCTCAAGAATAACCACCCGTTAACGATATTTTTCACGTCGAGCACGAAATCAAACGGTAAATAATTGCGATCGGGAGCCTTCGAGGCATGGCTCTATAAAGAAAAAAGCGGGATTTTTGCTGTATGGGGTCTTTTGCAGGGTAAGCCTATTGAGTCTTTTCGGAGCTGCTACTTTCCGGCTTGCCGATCTCGGAAGATAGAACGCGGATATCGTCGGGTGAAATCGTTCCCGCTGATATAATGAGTCGAAACCCTTCCTCTACGCTCACATTCAAGGGTAACAGCTCTTTTTTGGGCAGTATCACCAGGAAACCTGAAGTGGGGTTGGGGGCGGTGGGGACGAATACGTTTACCAGATGGTCCTCTTTATTCAGTTCGTCTATCCCGGCGGGGGCGTCTCTGGTAACAAACCCCACGGCGTAGATACCCTTCCTGGGGTATTCGAGCAGCACCACCTGCCTGAAGGAATTCTTCTCCGGGTCGGCCAGCGCTTCCATAATGTTTTTGGATGCCTGATAGATAGTCCTGAACAGGGGTACTTTGTCCAGGGCCTTCTCCAGGGATTCTACTATCTTCTTCCCAACGTAGCTGGTCGTAAACAGGCCCACCAGGAAGATCAGGATTATGGTAGCGAAGAAGCTCAGGAAGGGAATATCGAAAGAGGCGGGGAGCTCCAGGCCGAATAGGTTCACTATCTTCGTGAGCCGGGGCAAGGTGAGCAGATTGTTCAGTTTGGAGAAGACGAAATAGAAGGCGTATATGGTTATGGCCGTGGGTATGAGGACCAGCAGGCCGGCAATGAAAGTATTTCTAAGCTTACGGCGTATACCTAAAGCCAAAATCGACTCCTCTGTCGACAAACGGTTTTACATCCGTACTATTTTTGTCTGTTTTAATATATCATTCGTTGCGGGTTAAAAACAAGGAAATAGCCGATTTCATAAGCAATTTAGCCTCTCTCTACTTCTCGCGCAGTGAGTGGACCGCCCGGTTGTGTTCTTTCAGAGTGTTTGAAAATTTATGTGTGCCGTCCTCCAGGGCCACGAAATAGAGGTAGGAGGTAGGGGCGGGATAGAGCGCCGCTCTTATGGAGGGCAGGCCGGGGTTTGATATGGGGCCGGGGGGCAACCCCGCATGAAGATAGGTATTGTATGGGGAGGGGGTCTTCAGCATATCCTCCTCGATTGGTCCCTTGAATCCGCCCATTGCATATCTGATGGTGGGGTCTGCCTGGAGGAGCATCCCGCGCTTGAGCCTGTTATGGAACACGCCGGAGATAAGAGAGCGCTCATCTTCTTTTTTCGCTTCCTCCTCTATTATGGAAGCCAGCGTCAGGATTTGATGTTTGCTCATGGAAAGCTCTTTTTCTCTCAGGTAAAAAGCAGACTCATAGTTCTTCTCCAGGCCGCCAATCATGGTATCTACTATCTCTCTGGAGCTTGTGCCGTAGGTAAAGTAATACGTCTCGGGAAAAAGATAGCCTTCCAGAGACCCCGCCTCTATCTCTAACCCTGAAATCACGGTTTGGCTGGTCGCTACCGCCATAAATTCCGAAGCGG
>JAUXIQ010000182.1 GCA_030620925.1 Nitrospinota bacterium | reverse complement strand
GCTGCAGAAGGCCAACCGGGAAATGGCCTTCATGAACAGCATCATGGACATGCTCAACAAACCCTTCGATATAACGCAGGTGTCGGAGAAAGCGCTTGATCGGGCATTGGATTTCGTCGGGCTCACGACAGGAGGCATTTACCTTCTGGACGATGCCGGCCAAAACCTGCACTCCTTCGTCCACACAATTATGCCCGAAGAGTACCTGGAAAATGTCAGCGTGTTGAGCGTGGAAGACAGCCTAAGCGGCCACGTGGCAAAGACAGGGCAATCCCTCTACGGAAGCGATTTCTCCAATCACCCGATGATGAAGGTGCCGGCCGCCAAAGATGAAGGATTCAAGGGCTTTGTAATAGTTCCCATTAGAAGCCAGGAGGAAATCCTGGGCTCTTTGCCTATGGTTACTCGAGAAGAAAAATCCATCTCAAAGGACGACGTCAGGCTTCTGGAAGCCCTGGGGGCACAGATAGGTGTGGCGCTGAAGAGCTCGACCCTTCAGCAACAGTTGATTCAGGCGGAAAAAATTTCGGCCACCGGCGAGCTCATATCAGGCGTCGCGCATGAGCTGAATAATCCCCTCTCGGTGATCCTGGGCCGCACACAGATGCTGCTCCTCGCCGGCGATGAGGAAAAAAGGGAAGACTATGAGGCGATAATAAAAAGCGTAGACCGCTGCAGAACCATTACAAACAACCTCCTTTCTTTCACCAGGGAGGTCGTCCCCGAAAAGAAACTTATTTCCATCAACGATTGCATCGAACAGGTGCTCAGCATTATTTCTTATCATCTGACCGCCGACAACATCTCGGTCTGGTTCGATCTGGACAGCGAGCTGCCCCAGACCATGGTGGATGAGAACCAGATGGAGCAGGTATTTCTAAACGTTATCAGCAACGCCCAGCAAGCAATATTAGAAAAGAAAACGCCGGGAAATATTGTGATAACCTCCAATCGGATAGGAGACGACATCGTAGTCTCATTTAAAGACAACGGAATCGGCATGGATAAGAGCGTTCTGAACAGGGTTTTCGACCCCTTTTTCAGCACTAAAGATGTCGGTGAGGGAACAGGTCTGGGCCTGAGCGTTTCATTGGGCATCATCAGGAACCATCGCGGCAACATAAAAATAAGCAGTGAGCCCGACAAGGGCTCCGAGGTCGCCATCAGCTTACCGATCACAAAACCATTAGTAGCGGAAGAAGAACCGGGCTTTTCCGGGGGAAGATATACCCTCCCCGCTCAGAAAAGAGCATTAATCGTGGAAGATGAAAAAGATATCCTGACCTTCTACAGCAAGCTGTTCGCCAGATACGACTGGGAAGCGGTTATGGTAACAGACGGCAATGAAGCCCTTGATTATATTTCCAACGGCGATGAGTTCGACATCATTTTATGCGACCTGAAAATGCCCGGGATGAGCGGTAGAGAGCTCTATGAAACTTTAAAAGCAGAGTATCCCTCCAGGCTGGAAAAATTCATTATCTCTACCGGGGATGTTATCAACAAAGACACTCAACAATTCCTGGAGGAAACCAAAGTGGCGTACGTCAAGAAGCCCGTGGATTTACCCGAATTGATAAGAACAGTTTCCAAAGTTTTGACTGACAATTAAAACTTTATTTGTTATTTCCGGGCAGCGAAGTACGCTGGCGATTCATAAACGTCAAGAAGTGTTTTCAAAAACAGATAAGGAGGTGCATGGGGAGCTATAAAAACTAAAGCCGGGAAGATGAGGCTGAATCCTCGCTAAAGGAGTTCATCATCCCGGCCCCGTGGGGCTTTTGGGAAACCCCGCGTGCTACAAATATATCTGAAGCACGCAGAGTTGGCAACCATATTTCTCCCGCCAAAGCCCCACCGTATGATCGAAAGCTCCAGAAAAACGTATTCTCTCAAGTTGCGCGGTATTTATCGTTATTGAACATCGGGATACGCTAATGGTCTCAAAATGAGCGGACGATAAATAAACTATCACTGTTTTACAAGGCGGTAGTTGAAGGCGGAGGTTTTTAAAATGCTTTTGAAGGGAAAGGCGATGTCCCCGGAATCGACATCGTTAAAACCGTTAACGGCCTTCGCCGGCGGCCATACCGATAAGGTCGGTCTATGGCTACATGCCTTTTTTATAAATACGGGGGTGAGAATAAGGACGCACCCCTTCATTGAGAAGTAAATCCGTTTTTTCAGTAAGGAGAAAATTATGAACGACGGAACAATGGGAGTTGCAACTCAGCAGTTAGCACATGAGCTCAGCGAAGGCAAACGGGACACCAGCCAGTTGGGAGGCAAGTATCTGACCTTTTTCCTCAGCTCAGAAGAGTATGGCATCGAAATTCTCAAGGTGCAGGAGATCATCGGGATAATGAGTATCACCTCGGTCCCCCGCACCCCGCATTTCATTCTGGGATTGATCAACCTTAGGGGTAAGGTCATCCCCATAGTAGACCTGCGGCTGAAGTTCGCCATGCCGTCTACCGAGCAGACAGAAGAGACATGCATGATAGTGGTCCAGGCGGCGGGTGTGACTATGGGCATCATGGTGGACAGGGTATCTGAAGTAATGGAAATCGCAGACGATAGCATCGACGACCCTCCCACTTTCGGCACGGAGGTCAACACCGACTACATCCTGGGCATCGGTAAAGCCGGAGACAGGATCATTCTCCTGCTGGATATCGAAAACGTACTGACCACCCAGGAAGTGATAGACATCAATGAGATGTCAAACGATGCCACCTACAACGTCTCTGAGTCAAGCGAGGCCGCTCGCCAGTCTTCGGAGTCGGAACCGACAGAAACCGACCAGGCAGCCGAATCCGCAGCCGTCGACGAAGACACCGACAACGAGCCAAGCGATAACTGAGGTGCACCAGTAACAGGGCGAGAAAAAAGAGGACGGGAAGATGCTCAGGTTGTCTGACATCAAGATGAAACCAAAATTGACCATCCTGTTTCTTCTGGTGGGGATCATCCCTCTGGCGGCTGCAGTCTGGATTTCCTACAGCAAGGCCGACGGAGCGCTGAGAGACGCCGAACAGCAGGCCGCCGCATCACTGGAGGCGCAGACGTTCGCGCAGCTCGAGGCGGTGCGGGAAATAAAACGCAGTGCGATAGAGCGTCACTTCCAGAAGATCAGCAACCAGATCATCACCTTCTCGGAAGACCAAATGGTGGTTGACGCCATGAGGCAGTTTAAGGATTTCTTCCGTGATTTTCGCGCCGACAACGAAATCACCGATGAAATGGTGGAGCGGATTAGAAAGGAGTTGCTCACATACTACACGAGCGAATTCACAATAGAATACAAAAAGCAGAATAGCGGCAGAGCTCCGAACGCCGAAGCCGCTTTCGAACAGCTTGACGACGATTCCGTCGCCCTCCAGGCTTTCTACATAGAGGCCAACGTCAACCCGCTGGGCTCCAAGCACCTGCTGGATCGGGCCGACGACGATTCGCGCTACAGCGTACTGCACGGAAAGGTGCACCCCGTGATCAGGAGCTACCTGGAGAAGTTCGGCTATTACGACATAGTCCTGGTCGACGCCGAGACGGGGGACATCGTCTATTCGGTGTTCAAAGAAGTGGACTTCTCCACCTCCCTGATCGACGGCCCTTACGCCCGGACGAACTTCGGTAGAGCGTTCGAGAAGGCCAACGCTTCACCTTATAAAGACACCGTGGTTCTGATCGATTACGCCCCCTACACTCCTTCCTATGAAGCACCGGCCAGCTTTATCGCTTCGTCGATATTCGACGGCAGCAAGAAGATAGGCGTGGCCATATTCCAGATACCCATCAGCCGGCTCAATAAAATCATGGCCGACCGGTCGGGGATGGGAAGGTCGGGGGAGACCTACCTGGTTGGGCCGGACAACCTGATGCGCTCCGACTCCTACCTGGACCCCAAGAACCACAGCGTCGTCGCCTCTTTCAAGAATTCCAGAAACGGCAGCGTGGATACCGACGCCACGGCGGCGGCCCTGGCGGGTAAGACGGGTAAGGAGATCATCATCAATTACAACGGCAACCCGGTGCTCTCCGCCTATACACCCGTGGACATCGGGGGGACAACCTGGGCGCTTCTGGCGGAAATAGACGAAGCGGAGGCGTTCGCCCCCATCAAGAAGATGGAGATAAGCTCCGCTCTGGCCACCAGGGCCCTCCTGATACGCATCGGACTGGTGGTGGTAATATCCTTGATCGCCATCCTCGCGGTGGCCCTGGGGGTTGCGGGCACTATCGCAAACCCTTTGGGCAAAATGGTGCGTTCGTCCATAAAGATCGCCGAAGGCGATATCGAGCAGACCATGGATTACCGCTCGGGCGACGAGATAGGCGTCCTCGCCGACTCCTTCAGAAAATTGATCGACTATATCAAGGGGTTGGCGGGCGCCGCAGAGGCACTCAACAGGAACGATCTTTCATACGAGGTAACTCCGCAGTCTGAGCGGGACGTCCTGTCCAGGAACTTCATAGGCATCTCGCAGTCAATGCACGGCCTCGTCGACGAAATGAAGTCGCTCATCACCTCCGCCCGGGGTGGAGACCTGAACCAGCGAGGTAATACCGCCGGGTTCGAGGGAGTCTACGCCGATCTGATAGGGGGCATGAACGAGATGCTGGACGAGGTAAGCAATCCCATTAATGAAGCTGCCGACGTGCTGCTCAAGGTGGCGGACGGCGATCTGACCGCCCGTGTGGAGGGCGAATACCAGGGCGAGTACTCCAAGATAAAAGACGCACTCAACAAGGCGGTGAAAAACCTGGACCAGGGTCTGCTGCAGGTGGACCTGGCCGCGGAGCAGGTAACTTCGGCTTCGGGCCAGATAAACGCCGGAAGCCAGACCCTCTCCCAGAGCACCTCCGAGCTGGCGGGGTCGTTGGAAGAGGTGGCAAGCAGCCTGCAGGAGATGTCCGCCACGACCAGGCAGAACACCGCCAACGCCAAGGAGGCCAGGAGCATTTCCGACAGTGCGCGGGAAAGCGCCGGTAAGGGCGCCGAGAGCATAAACCAGCTGTCAGAGGCCATTGACAAAATCAAAACCTCATCCGATAAGACGGCCAAGATAGTCAAGACCATCAATCAGATAGCACT
>JAUXIQ010000138.1 GCA_030620925.1 Nitrospinota bacterium | reverse complement strand
GTTCCGCGCTACGTTCTTTTCCGGAGGATGCTCGAACAGGAGAGCGTTGATGCGGCAATCAGCGAGCTCAGACGCGCCCGGGCGGGCTTCTTCGTGCAACTACGTGCTGGCCCATGCCTCGGGTGTCATCGCCGATGTGGAGACGTTGGTGGAGGGGGACGGCGTGTTGCGCCCTGAAAACGGTTTCCTGGCCCACGCTAATGACTACTTGATCCCCGAGCTTATGGAGCACGACAAGTTACTGCCTGAGCATCCCGATACGGCCATAAGAGCAAAACGCATGAAAGAGCTGCTCACAGAGCACAGCGGGTCCCTCTCCGTGGAGACCATGATGGAGATTCTCAAGGATCACCACAACTACCCTCAATCCATTTGTCGGCATCAGTTGAGTGACCCTGAGGCGGAGTCGGCCACTTTGAAGACCATCTCTTCTATGATTTCCCGGCCTGCTTCGGGCCTCATGCACGTGGCTGTGGGGAACCCCTGCCAGAACGAGTACCACACCTACGAGTTGTGAGTCGGCGGCTGGAAGCAACCCACGCCCTGCGTCGGTTTCTGCGCGGTCGCTGTTCCGCGGGAGCATCTTCCAGGTATCACCGGAAGGCATAGTTCGGGCAATTTTTCAGAACGTTTAAGAGGGTTTGTGGTGAAACTTTGATGAAGTCCTCCGGCAACCGGTCGGTTATTTCACTTGCAAATAGAGCATTTTGGTTTATACTTTGCGGTGATATTAGATACTGAGCCGACCCGCCGGTAATCGCCGGCGGGTTTTTCACGCGGTCTTCCTTACCATTCACCATATATCATGGATCGAGGGGCATGTATGCCGTTTTAGCCCTGGCGGACGGGACAGTTATGGAGGGCGCCGGCTTCGGAGCAGAGGGCCGGGCCGAGGGGGAAGTTGTGTTCAACACCTCCCTGGTGGGTTACGAAGAGTCCATCACCGACCCGTCTTACAAAGGCCAGATACTTACCTTTACTTATCCTCTCATAGGTAATTACGGTGTGAGGGCCGAACGGTTCGAATCCGACCGCGCCCAGGTGGACGTGCTGGTAGTGCGGGAACTCTGCGATTATCCCCAGCACAGGGATTCGGCTCAGAGCCTGGACCCTTTCCTCAAGGAGCATGGCATACCGGGCATCACCGGCGTGGACACCAGGGCGCTTACCCGGCGCATCCGTGTGCACGGGGTCATTAACGGAGCGCTGTGGGTTTCCCGCAGTCCCATCGACCCCGACCAAGTATTGAAGGCGGCCCTGGCCAGGGAGGATATTTCCAGCTACGACCTGGTGGGCCGGGTGAGCACAAGTGAGTCGGTTACCTACGGGAAGTCGGGCGAGAAGTCTTTAGCCCTCATCGACTGCGGCGTGAAGCACAGCATCATAAGATCGCTGTTGAAAAGGGACATCAACGTACACCTGTTCCCCTACACGGTGCGCCCGGAAGAGGTGGAGGAGAGCGGAGTACAGGGTATACTGGTCTCCAACGGACCGGGCGACCCCCAGCGAGTGGAATCCGCCGTTCACCTGGTGCGCGAGCTACACCGGGAGTATCCCGTTTTCGGCATCTGCCTGGGGCATCAGATAATCTCTTTGGCCCTGGGCGGAAACACCTATAAGCTCAAGTTCGGCCATCGAGGCACCAATCAGCCGGTGAAGGATTTGATCAGCGGAAAGACTTTCATCACCAGCCAGAACCACGGCTTCGCCGTGGACCGGGAATCGTTGGAAGGCACGGGCCTGCGGGTCACCCACGTCAACCTCAACGACGACAGCGTGGAGGGCGTGGAGCACGAGTCGATGCCTGTCTTCGGTTTTCAGGCCCACCCCGAGGCCAATCCCGGGCCGCGTGACATGGACCACTGGTTCGATATGGTGGCCGATATATTACGTGGTGCGTGATGGGACCGTTGCATCAAGAGTATTAATGGGAGGTGGTTGGCATTCCCAGGCTTACCGACATAGAAAAGATCATGGTCGTCGGCTCCGGCCCTATAGTTATAGGGCAGGCCGCGGAGTTCGACTATTCGGGTACTCAGGCTTGCAAGGCTCTGAAGGAAGAAGGTTACGGAGTGGTGCTGGTGAACTCTAATCCGGCCACCATAATGACCGACCCTGAGACCGCAGAGGCCATATATGTGGAGCCCCTCAACCCGGAAACGGTGGCGCGCATCATAGAAAAAGAGCGCCCCCAGGGTCTCCTTCCCACGATGGGGGGGCAGACCGGCCTCAACATAACCGAGGAGCTGGAGGAAGCGGGCGTCCTTGAAAAGTATGGTGTGCGCGTGCTGGGAACGCCGGTGGAGGCGATCCGCGACGGCGAGGACAGGGACAGGTTCCGCGCACTAATGCAGTCCATAGAGGAACCCATCCCCATCAGCAGGGCTGTAAGCTCGCTGGAAGACGCCCTGGCGTTTGTAGAGGAAGTGGGGTTCCCCGTGGTTATCAGGCCCGCCTACACCCTGGGGGGCACGGGAAGCGCGCTGGTTTTTGAGGAGAAGGAGTTCCGGCAGTCGTTAAAGACCGGCCTGGCCCAGAGCATGGTAAACCAGGTTCTAGTTGAAGAGGCCATCCTGGGCGTGGACGGATGGGGCGAGTTTGAGCTGGAAGTCATGCGGGACAGGAAAGACAACTGCATAATCATATGCCCCATGGAAAACTTCGATCCCATGGGCTACCACACCGGGGACAGCATCGTGGTGGCCCCCATCCAGACGTTGAACGATCATGATTTCCAGACCCTGCGCACCACGGCGATAAAGATCATACGGGCTTTGAAGGTGGAGGGGGGGTGTAACATACAGTTCGGTCTCAATTATCTCAACGGTGATTATCGGATTATAGAGGTCAACCCCAGGGTGAGCCGTTCCTCCGCACTGGCCTCCAAGGCCACCGGCTACCCCATCGCCCGGGTGGCGGCCAAGATAGCCGTGGGTCTCACGCTGGACGAAATCCCCAACGACATCACCGGGGAGACGGTTGCGGCTTTCGAACCCACCATAGACTATGTTGTGGTGAAAATCCCACGCTGGCCTTTCGACAAGTTCCGCGACGCAGTGCCGGTTATCGGCACTCAGATGAAATCCACGGGCGAGGTGATGGCCATAGGACGCACCTTCGAAGAGGCTTTCCAGAAGGCGGTGAGATCGCTGGAGATAGGTCGCCACGGATACTGTTTCGATGGGAAGGACAAACCGGTCACCGACCGCAAGGAGCTTGAAACGCTGCTGAAGCTGGGGACTCATGAGCGCATCTTTCACATTTACGACGCCCTTCGCAACGGCATGTCGATAGATGAGATTCACGCTCTCACGGGCATCAACCGCTGGTTTCTGAAAAAGCTGGAGAAGCTGCTCTCATTCGCCGACGGGCTCGAACTCAGCGGTATCAGCGGTAAATCCCTCAAAGAAGCCAAACGGATGGGTTTCTCAGACCGGCAACTGGCCCATCTTTTCGGGAAGACGGAAGGGGAAATCCGGGAGCTCAGAGTGGCCAATGACGTGATCCCCACCTACAAGATGGTAGACACCTGCGCCGCCGAGTTCGAAGCCAGAACACCTTACCTCTACTCCACTTACGAGGGTGAGGATGAAGCCAACCCCCGGGATGTGAAAAAGGTGATAGTCATCGGAAGCGGGCCCATCAGGATAGGGCAAGGCATAGAGTTCGATTATTGCTGCGTTCATTCCTCCCTGGCCCTGCGGGAGGAGGGTGTGGATTCCATCATGATCAACAACAATCCCGAGACGGTATCCACCGATTTTGATACTTCCAGCAAGCTCTACTTCGAGCCGCTCACCTTCGAGGACGTTATGAACGTGGTGGAACGGGAGAAACCGGACGGGGTCATCGTGCAGTTCGGCGGCCAGACTTCGGTTAACCTCGCTCTTCCTTTGCACCGGGCGGGGGTCAATATTTTGGGCACACACCCGCTCATGATGGAGGTGGTTGAGGACAGGGAGAAGTTTGCCGAAATTCTGAATCGCCTGGAAATTCCGCAGGCCCCATACGGCACCGCCCGGACCGAGGAAGAAGCGATGGGTGTGGTGAAGAGGATAGGCTATCCCGTGCTGGTGCGGCCCTCATTCGTCCTGGGGGGCAGGGCCATGGAAGTGGTGACCAATGATAATGATCTCAAGGTCTACCTTGAAGAAGCGTTCAGCGTAAGCTCGGGATATCCCATCCTGGTGGACAAGTACCTCGAGGACGCCGTGGAGCTCGATGTAGATACACTGTGCGACGGTGAGGAGGTATTCGTGGCCGCCATCATGGAGCATATCGAGGAGGCCGGAGTTCACTCCGGGGATTCCGCTTGCGTCATCCCTCCCATGAGTATAGGGCCGGAGGTGAAGGAAATAATAGTGGACTATACCACCAGGTTGGCCAAAGAACTCAAGGTGCTGGGGCTCATAAACATACAGTGTGCGCTGGTGGGAGGTAAAGTCTACTTCCTGGAGGCCAACCCCAGGGCCTCTCGCACCGTGCCTTACGTCAGCAAAACCATGGGAAGGCCGCTGGCAAAGATCGCCACCAAGCTTATGCTGGGCAAGAAGCTATCGGATTTCAACCTCAAGAGTTATTCCGAGCCGCCCTTCATCACTATCAAGGAATCAGTGTTTCCTTTCAACAAGTTTTCCGGTGTGGACCCGGTGCTGGCGCCTGAAATGCGCTCCACGGGCGAAGTCATGGGTGTGGACAGCGATTTTGGTCAGGCATATTTCAAGGCCCAGGAGGCGGCTAACAGCCCCCTGCCTCTGGAGGGAACGGTGGTAATGCACACTCAGTTGCAAAATAAGGGTCCGGCCTTAATGGAGCTGGCGGATAAGCTTAACGAGGCAGGCTTCAACATCATATCCACGCGTGATACCCATAAACTGTTCACTGCCGCTCATTCCACCTCCGTGGGAGAGGTGATGGACGACGAGGACATTATAGATGCCGTGGAGAATCAAAAGGTGGCCATGATAATATGCCTGTCGGACTTAAAAAATTCGCAAGACTCATATCGGGTTCTCAGGCGGGCGGCGGTAGATTTCAGGGTTCCTTTGTTCACTACCTTCAGGGGGGCTGAATCCGCTGTCCGGGCTATTTTGAGCTGTAAGGGTGTAGAGCCTACCGTTGGTTCGATCCAATCCTACCACAAGCAGTTATCACACCTCTGAAATTAACATGATCAAGAGAAGGGGTTTGAGATAGCTAGAGGGGAGAGAAATTTTTTCCGAATTTCACGTTAAATCATTGCGCTTGAACTGAAATCTTCTGATTATTGTTATGTTCCGCATGAAAGAGAAAAGTAAAGGCAAATTCAATAGCGGTTTCTGGCTTGCCTGGTTCCCCCTGCTGGCTTATGCGGCAGGTTTACTGATCATCTCCGTGACACCCGCCGTCAAGCAGCTGGTCAGGCTGGACGTGAGCGACAAATTGGGCCACGCCGCTGCCTACTGCCTGCTGAGTTTTCTGTTCTGGAATGCGCTGAGCTCCCGATGGAAATACAGTTTGAGGACGGCACTGGCGGCGGCTTCGCTGGCATTTTGTTATGGGGCCTTACTTGAGTTGTTCCAGCACTTCCTCCCTTACAGGTTTTTTGAATCTCTGGACCTTTTATCGAATGCGGCGGGAGCGGGGGCGGCGCAAGTGGTTATATTTGTTTTAAGGAAAACATTGCTGCCTCCGAAGGGGCTAAACGGTGGGGAAGCCTCCCGTTAAGGGACGTGCTTCGGTGAAGAGCGGGATCTCTTATCCGCTAATCCTGCGAGTCGGGGTTATCTCCGATCCCGGTTTCCAATGAGTCGGTGCCTGAAACGGGCGGTGGCGCGCTTTTAGCGACTCCTGTGAGGTGGATGAGCTTTTCCAGTAGCTGGGTTATAGTTCTGGTGTTTTTCACTACCTCCATGGAAATCTTCATATATTCGCCTAACGCAATTGCCCCCAGTCCAAAGAGGAGACCCACGATAAGCACTACCGCGCCGGTGAGCCTGCCGCCTTCAGGGACGAGATGGGAGTAGTAGGCGCCGTCATAGATCAGGAAATCGGGATTGATCAGAAGGATGAGCCCCATG
>JAUXIQ010000155.1 GCA_030620925.1 Nitrospinota bacterium | reverse complement strand
GCATCTTCAATCAGGACGGGTACTTTGTTCTTTACGCAGGAGCCGGTAATTGTGCCTTCAATGGGTATAGGCCTATCGGTCAATATTATCAACGATTTCTTGTCTTCCTCCCCCTTGCTATATACGGTGATAGGCCAGAGCTCATTTTCTCCTATACGAAAAATTGCGCACGATTCCCCTATCTCCTCTGAAACCAATTTCGCTATTTCTTGGAATATCGCTTCGATTTCCAGAGAAGAGTTAAAAATCCTGCCGGCCTCAGCAAGGGTCTCAGTCTCCCGCTGCCTTTTCTGCAGTTCTTCTTCTGCTTGCTTGCGCTCTGTGACGTCGCGAATCGCCAGAGCCCTTATCATTCGGTCCCTGTAAGTGATAACTCTGCCTGAGATTTCTGCTGGAAAAGTGGATCCATCCTTTCTTAAGCCTTGCATCTCCTGGGTTTGTTGAACATCTGATACGATAAATGAAGCCAGCAGGTCACGGGATTCCAATACAGTGAACTCAGACACGTCTTTCCCTATTATTTCAGGAATTTCATAGCCGAACATATCGACTAAAGTCCGGTTCACCTCAAGAATCTTGTTCCTTTCGTGAATCGCAATTCCCTCGAATGCAGCCCCGGATAATGCGCGAAACCGCTCTTCGCTCCTGCGTAACTCTATTTCACGTTCGCGAAGAGCTATATCGAAGACGACGGTTAAAATCGCCGGCTCGCCCCTCCATTTAATCATCCATACTCTGGTATCCAGCCAGATAAAGGAGTTATCTTTCCGAATTCCTTGATACTCGAACTTGGAAGGTGCGTATTCGCCACGCACGTGAGCGTTCTTGTATTGCACAAACCGCTCCCGTTCATAGGTCGCAACAAGACCGAATATGCTCTCCATTCCGAGTATTTCGTCGGGAGTATAGCCGAAGATATTGGCGTAAGTCCGGTTTACGAAGAGGGGTTTGAAATCTCTGTGGATAAGAATACCCTGGACCAGACCCTCGGCCAGGCTGCGGAACAGCTCTTCGCCCTCCCGCACTTCTTCTTCAGTGCGAGACCGCTTATCGAGCTCCATTTTTATCGCTCGCCTTATTTCTTCCGGGACATCTTCACCAAATAAATATTTCTCTATGTTCATCTTTACGTCCCATAACAAATTGAGCGGATGACTAACTTTTCACAACCCTTCCTTAACACGCTATATTTTAATTTTTCGACATATTTTAATAAAAACTTTAAATATTTCAATAAGATATGAATCAATTGGCGTTTTATATATTTTACCGCTAAAAGTTTATTATAAGTATACTTATGCTTTAAGGCGTTTAAACTCACTTTGCGATAAAAATAATATAGGACGAACAGGTGAAATATTCACATCAAACTTGAGACCTCTACGTGGAATGGTATAATATTAAATCTCCATCAAAAAAACAACTGTTTTAAGGCAACTTTATAACCAGGTATAGAAATTGGGAGAGGAGGCCACATGGCGGAGGAAAATTTCCTTATCGAAAAGGATGCACACATTTGTACCATCACCATAAACCGCCCTGCACAGCGAAATGCGTTCAATACAGCCATGTGGGTCGAGCTTGCGGACATAATGCAATCCATGGCCGGAGATGAGGACATAAGGGTGGCTGTCGTTACCGGCGCGGGCGATAAGGCTTTCTCATCCGGGGCGGATATGGCCGAAATCCTGAAGACACAGGAGGAGAGGGCCGAGCGGGGCAGCGACGCTTCATATGTGGAAGGTGCCCTGGACAGCATCATCGACTTTCCGAATCCGGTCATCGCCATGGTCAACGGTTACGCCCTGGCCGGAGGCTGCGAGCTGGCGGTGAATTGTGACATACGAATCGCTTCGGAAAGAGCCCACTTCGGCATGCCCCTGGCAAAAAGGGGCATACTACTCAATTACGGCCTGGTGCAGCGGCTGGTCAACGCCATGGGAATCATGTACACCAAGGAACTGCTCTTCACGGGGAGAATCTTCGATGCCGGCAAGGCCCTCGAAATCGGTCTCGTAAACTACCTGGTGCCTCACGACCAATTGCATGAGACCACTATGCAAATAGCCGGGGAGATAGCTCAGAACGCCCCGCTGTCAGTCCGCGGGTTCAAGAAGATGGTGCATAAGTGCCTCAGCCCGCAGAAACAGATAGACTCTTCAGACGTGGACGAGATGGTCAAGCAGGTCTACGCCAGCGAGGACGTCAAGGAGGGGCTCACGGCCTTTCTTGAAAAGCGGCCTCCCGAATTTCAGGGCCGGTAGCAGGTATTTCCTGACTACGCCCGGATGTAGCGGGCGAGAACCTCATGGGCCTGGGCGACCATTTCCCTTACCACGTCTCCCGCGTCTTTTACGCTGGTGATCATGCTCGATCCCTGGCTGGCGGGCATCGAGCCCAGGTTGGTATTGCCGTCCCGGCGCGCCGATAACGCAACATCCTGGCCCACCTTAATGCCCTGCAGGGGGAAAGGTTCTATCTCGTCCTCGCGCCCGATCCATGAATCGGTGAACTCGTTGGGTATGACGCGGCAGGTCTTGCCGGTGAAGGCCCGGGTAACGATAGTGCCTTCCTCGTTTATCTCGCAGATTTTGTCCTTGTAGTTATCGTGCGAATGCGCCTGCTTGGTGGTCACGAACCGAGTGCCGCACCAGACTCCAACCGCACCGAGCATCATCGCAGCCGCCAGGCCCCGGCCGTCGACTATGCCTCCCGCCGCCGCCACCGGGACTTTCACCGCATCGATCACCGAGGGAACGAGACTCATGGTCCCTATGCGGCCGGTGTGCCCCCCCGCATCGTGCCCCTGAGCGACTATCAAATCCACGCCACCCGCCTCAACGCGCAGGGCGTTCTTCACGTTGCCCACCAGGGCGATTACCTTCTTGCCCGTCTCATGAGCGCGGGGAACTATTTGTGCCGGATTCCCCAGGCCCGACGCGATTACAGGGACATCCTCCTCGAAACATATCTCTATAAAATCGTTCACTTCGTCGCTGTACTCGTTGATCCTGCTGTCATCCCCGGAGGGCATCCGGGCGAAAAGGATGTCCACGGCGAAGGGATTTTCAGTGCGCTCCTTCACCTTTCCTATCTCTTCCCGCAGTATCTCCGGCGTGAGCGAGGCCGCCCCTATAACCCCCAGCCCTCCTGCCTCAGAAACCGCTGCGGCGAGGTCCGAGCGGGCCAGGTACCCCATCCCTGCCTGCATGATCGGATATTCGATGCCCAACATGGAGCAGAGTTCGGTATTTAAAATATTGCCTGCCACTTTCCCTCTCCTCTCGCTAAAATGTTAAAAGGCTCATCTGCGAAACAGGCTTCTATCTTTGCATAGCAAAACGCCTTATTCAAGACGTTAATTCCGGACCGATGCCCGTTATATATTTAATGGTGAACATAGCATAAGCACAACCTCGCTTCAACAAATCCTTAGAGGAATATAGCCGTGAAAAAGGAGATGACTGACAATGGCTGAGCGTAGAGAAGGCTTTACCACAAGGGCGGTGCATGCAGGTGAAACAATCGACCCCGAAACCGGGGCCGTCGCCACGCCCATCTATCAGACTTCCACTTTCAGGCAGGGAAACAGGGGAAACTACCTGTACACCCGCTTCAGCAACCCAACAATAAAAGTGGCGGAGGATAAAATAGCTTCCCTCGAGGAAGGAGATGCCGCCCTGATCACCTCCTCAGGTATGGCCGCCATTTCCGCCTCGGTGATGACTTTCCTGAACTCAGGAGGGCGACTGGTCTCCATTACCGACCTCTACGGCACCACCCTCAAACTATTCTCTCAGTTTCTGCCCGGGCATGGCATAAACGTCTCCCTGGTGGACACTACAGATTTCGATCAGATGCGAGAGGCGGTCGACAAAAACACGGGAGTTATTTTCATCGAGACCCCCACTAACCCTGTGCTCAAGCTGGTTGATATCGAGGCGGTGGTGGAGCTTGGCCGGCGTCATGGAGCCACAATTATAGTGGATAATACCTTCGCCACTCCTTACAATCAACGGCCTCTGGAGCTGGGTGCCGACCTGGTCGTGCACAGCGCAACGAAATACCTCAACGGGTTCTGCGACGTGGTGGCCGGAGCGGTGGTGGGCAAAAGAGAGCTTGTAGAAAAGGTGCGTGAGACCGCCAGCACGTTGGGAAGCACTCTCGACCCATTCGCAGGTTACCTCTTGAACAGAGGGCTCAAGACGCTGGGGTTGAGAGTGGAGCGCCATAATCTGACGGCGATGGAAGTGGCCCGATTCCTGGAGGAGCACCCCAAAGTGCTGCGGGTTTCGTATCCGGGCCTTCCCTCTCACCCCCAGCATCAGTTGGCCCGGAGGCAAATGCGCGGTTTCGGAGGGATGTTGGCCTTTGAGGTAAGTGGTGGTCTGAGGGGAGCCGGTGCAGTAATGGACAACCTGCGCACCTGCATCCCCGCCGCCAGCCTGGGAGGTGTGGAAAGCCTCATAAGCATGCCGGTTACCTCTTCCCATAAGAACGTGCCCCGGGAACACCTCGAGCGAGCGGGCATAACAGAGGGGACCTTGCGCCTCTCTCTGGGTATAGAAGACGCAGCAGACATTATAGCCGACCTCGAACAGGCTCTCAGCTATGCCCCCTGATGTCTTTCGTATTAATAATGGGGAGTGAATAAAGGAATTTCCCGTACCATATTGACTGATGAACGAGTGAAAAATATGATTATTGACAGCATATTAAGAGGGGAGTAATTTACAGTTAAAATAGAGTTGTCGGCACAACATTTTACTCAGGGGTATATCTTATACCAGAGGAGTACAGACCATGAGTATACTGAAGAATTTAGACGATTTTCTCAAAACGGAGGGGGTGGAGTACGAGGTTAACGTTCATACCGAAGCGTACACCGCCCAGGAAATCGCCGCCCGCCAACACGTTCGCGGCAAGATGCTGGCCAAAGTGGTCATCTTGAAATCAATGGAAACGCTGTCCATGGTGGTGATCTCGGCCAACTGCAAGGTGGACTTCCTGAAAGCCAAGGATGTCTTCAATGCTCCCGACATCAGATTGGCCGCCGAAGACGAATTCAAAAGCGTGTTCCCGGGCTGCGAGGTGGGAGCCATGCCGCCTTTCGGCAACCTCTACGACATGAAAGTCTACGTGGACCCTGAGCTTTCGAAGAACGAATATATGGTCTTCAACGCCGGAAGCCACGTGGAGACGGTCAAGATGAAATACACCGATTTCGAGCGGCTGGTGAACCCGGAAAGGATAGAAATTTGCACCCACGTCTGATCCAGTCTGAATAAGACTGACAAGAGACCTCAAATTTTTCCCGCCCCGAAGAACAAGACCGCCCTTTTCCTGAGCGCATAGTTACGTCCACACCCTTTTCTTGTGATATAATCCCCTCTCGATTGCGAGCTTAAAACAATTACGACCGAAAACATAAACGCATCAGCCAGAGCATATCGGAGGAAGATTCATGGGATTCGTGGAAATCGGAGGGCTTAAAATCCATTATCACGCCATAGGCGACCCGAAGGCAAAGAAGGGGCAGAGGGTGATGTACGTCCACGGCACGGGGTGCAACACAAGGGTATGGGAAAAACATATGGAGGCCGTGGCGGATTCGCATACTCCCGTAGCAATAGACCTCCCCGGGCATGG
>JAUXIQ010000257.1 GCA_030620925.1 Nitrospinota bacterium | reverse complement strand
CGCCCAGGGAGAAAAGGAGGGGAAGGATTGTATCGTCGTCTTCGCTTCCTGCGACCCTTCCGAGCTTGCTGGTCGTATTCCCGCCACTTTCGATGGGTTTCCCGTAACCATTGATGAAACCGGTATCATCTCCGCTCAATAGAAAGAACCGGTAGTCTGTTTCGGGGCGACCTGTTTATTTGTCCACCGCCCCGAAGACGGATTCGGGCAGTGTTATGTGCTGAGACTGCAGTTCGCCCTCCGTTTTACACGCCCCCCACATAGCGGGTTATTTGTTTTTTTTCTATTCCTCTTGTTAAAGCGCAATGGTTTCCGGCCATGCAGATTATCTTCGCTTATCGGGCTTATTTGCGGTTGATGAAGGAGCGGATGGCGGCGCAGCCGAAGCCGATGAGCCGCTGTTCTTCAAGTTGAAAGCTCAGACCCTTCATGAAGCGTGTCAGATCCGTCTCCAGGAAGCCGTGGCAGTAACGGTTTTCGAAGGCGTTGATGCGGGGGTTGAACAGGGTGCGCACCACGGGGTGGGGGGGAAGTTCCATGCGGCGACCACTATCTATTATACTGGGGGGCGGGTGATCCCGCGGGATGAGGGATGAAATCCGTCCCTGCTGGCTTCGATAGGAGTTGCATCCCGGGGCGACACCAGGCAGAATACCGTGTCTCTGCTTTCTTAACCTGCGCCTTAACAGACGTGAAAATCGGCGGTAAGATTCCGGTTAATTTTGGAAAAAGTTTTAATTGACATCGGGCGCCACTTTTATTAAATTATCAGCACCTATACTATCATGGTCCCCATGCGACTCGGATTCGGTGCTCTACTCTGTTAAGACTCTCTGCACTTCACCGATGACGCCATATTCTTGGAAATCACCATGGATGAGAGGATAGTCTGATGGAAAAGACGGCGATCTATCCGGGAACGTTCGACCCTGTGACCAACGGCCATGTGGACCTCATAAGCCGCGCCATATGTATGTTTAAAAATGTGATTGTGGCCGTGGCCAACAACCCTGATAAGAAGGTTCTTTTCGGGTTCGAGGAGAGGAAACGGTTCATAGAGGAATCCACCAGGGATCTGAATAACGTGAGGGTGGAATCTTTCGATACCCTGCTGGTCCATTACGTGAGGAAGCAAAAGGCCGACGTTATCATCAGGGGTATCCGTGCGGTCACGGACTTCGACTATGAATATCAGATGGCCATGATGAACCGGTCGCTGGACAGCGGCATAGAAACGGTATTTTTACTGCCCAGCGAAGAGTATTCCTACGTCAGCTCACGCCTCATCAAAGAGATATCAGAACTCGGGGGAGAGGTGGGTCATCTGATTCCGCCGATAGTAGAGGCGGCACTGAAAGATAAATTCGCGTCTTTAAAAAAGGAATAGGATTTTTCACAGATTATCAGGGTTGGGGGGGAACCTTTTAAGAAGGGTCTCCCCTGGCTTATGAACTGAATTAATGCCTGCCCAAAGATGTTTTAGGAGAGAAAAAGATGGCATTAGCAGAAAGGGTAAACAAGATTAAAGAATCGCCCACCCTTGCCGTTACCGCCAAAGCCAAGGCTATGCGGGCGCAGGGAATCGATGTGATAGGGTTCGGCGCCGGAGAGCCCGATTTCGATACTCCGGATAACATAAAGCAGGCGGCCGAGCTGGCCATAAAGAACGGTTTCACGAAATATACTCCGGTAGGCGGAATAGATCAGCTCAAGGATGCCATCATCGATCGTATCAAGGGAGACAGCGGCGTCTCTTTCGAGCGTCCCGAGGTGATGGTCAGTTGCGGCGCCAAGCATGCGCTTTATAATATTTCCCAGGCGCTGTTTCAGGAAGGGGATAAAGTTATCATTCCGGCTCCGTGCTGGGTGACTTACCCGGACCAGGTAGAACTTTCGGGTTCGGAAACAGTGGTGATCAGCACCACCGAGGAGACTGATTTCAAACCCACCGCCGCTCAATGGAAAGAAGCCATGGCTTCGGGGGCCAAAGCGGTTATACTCAACAGCCCGTGCAACCCCACGGGGAGCGTATTCACCAGGGAAGAGCTCAAGGAACTGGCCGATCTGGCGGTGGAGCACGACGTATACATCATATCCGACGAAATTTACGGCAAGATAATATACGACGACGCCGAGCACGTGAGCGTGGCTTCGTTCGGCGAGGAGGCTAAAAAACGCACCTTCCTGGTGGATGGAGTTTCCAAATCATATTCCATGACCGGGTGGCGGATAGGGTACGTGGCCGGACCGCAGGAAGTGATATCGGCCATGAACAAGCTGCAGAGCCAAAGCACTTCCAACCCCACTTCTATCGCCCAGATGGCCAGCATCGAGGCCCTCACCGGGCCCCAGGATTCGGTGAAGGATATGGTAAGCCATTTCAAAGAGAGGCGGGATTTCATGTGCGAGAGGCTGAACGCCATGCCGGGTATCTCCTGCCTGAAGCCCCGGGGCGCTTTCTACACTTTTCCCAACGTATCAGGCCTGTTCGGGAAGAGCTGGGATCGTTGGTCGATTAACAGCTCAGGAGACTTTTCCGCCTTTTTGCTGGAACACGCCCGCGTGGCCGTTGTGGCCGGGGACGCGTTTCTTGCCGAAGGATATGTGAGGCTTTCCTACGCCACCTCCATGGAAAACATCCGCAAAGGGTTGGATAGGCTTGAAGAAGCGGTGAGCAAGCTTTCCTGAAGGAGTGTCTGCACGGAATCCTGTTCTTAAGGTTGAGGGCATAACGAAGAGGGCCGCTTTTTTTTAGTGAGGGCGGCTCCCGCTTAGCCCGCTGCAGTTTGAAATACCTGCCCATGACGAGCGGAGGTCTAAAAAGATACACAATCGGAGATCGCGAGCTATATTAAAACATTGAGGATAAACGTTCAATCGACGGTCTCTGTTTTCGTGCAGGTGTTTACCCTGACTGTTATTGTGTCGATGTATTAATACAAGGGTCGGGTAAAACAGGTCTCCAGCACCGTCTTGTTAATTGAATCTCAGGTAAATAGGAAAAGGGATACTTGTATCGTATAATAACCAGGAAGAGGTTGGCCTCCAACGTGATAATGATAGAGCTGGAGGCACCGGAGATAGCGGCTAAGCACAAAGCAGGGCAGTTCGTCCTTCTTCGCATAGACGAGCACGGCGAGAGGATTCCCATCACCGTGGCGGCCAAGGACCAGGAGAAGGGTATAATAAGGCTCATCATTCAGGAGGTGGGGAAGACCACCATACAGCTCGGCCAGTTGGAGAAGGGCGATGTTATTCAGGACCTGATAGGCCCCCTGGGACAGCCCACCCAAATTGAGAACTATGGAGTGGCGGTCTGTGTGGGTGGAGGTATAGGCCGGGCTCCCATTCAGCCCATCGCCCAGGCATTGAAAGAGGCGGGTAATACGGTTATCTCCATCATAGGGGCCCGCACCAAAGAGCTGGTACTTATGGAGGAAGAGATGCAGGCCATAAGCGACCGCACCATCGTCTGCACCGACGATGGCAGTTACGGCAGCAAGGGGTTTGTAACCGAATCCCTGGAGAATGTCCTGAAAAGCGAACACGTTGACATCGTGGTAGCCATCGGGCCTCTGCCCATGATGAAAGCCTGCTGTGAGGTAACAGAGCGATACAGTGTCAAGACGGTTGTGAGCCTCAATCCCATAATGGTGGATGGAACGGGTATGTGCGGAGGCTGCCGGGTGACGGTGGGTGATGAAATTCATTTCGCCTGTGTGGACGGGCCTGAGTTTGACGGCCACCAGGTGGACTTCGATGAGCTTGCACGCCGACTCGGGGCTTACAATCAGGAGGAAGCCGTAGCCTTGCATGAGTATGACCTCATGATCGATCAAACGGACCATGAGTGCAAATTGGAGAAATAAGTAACATGATGGATAAAAAGGAACGCATGCTTATCCCCAGACAGGATATGCCCAAGCAGAAACCCGCGGAGCGTTCCAAAAATTTCAACGAGGTGGCCCTGGGTTTTACTGAGGAGCAGGCGCTGAAGGAAGCGGAGCGGTGCATCCAGTGCAAGAACAAACCCTGCATTTCCGGTTGCCCGGTGGAGATAGATATACCCGGTTTCAT
>JAUXIQ010000352.1 GCA_030620925.1 Nitrospinota bacterium | reverse complement strand
GCCTGGGTAATCTTCTTGCCGCCCGACATACGGGCGATCTCCTCCAGGCGTTCCTGGTCGGATAGCTTCCTGACGGTGGTGACGTTCCTGCCCTTGCTGGATACCTTTTCCACGCGGTAGTGATGTCCCGCCGTGGCCGCGATCTGGGGGAGGTGGGTTACGCAGAAGACCTGCCGCTTTCGGGACACCGCTTCGAGCTTTATGCCAACTACCTCGGCCGCGCTTCCTCCGATGCCCGCGTCTACCTCGTCGAAAACCAGCGCCGGCACTCTGTCCACTTCGGCCAGGATGCTCTTCAGGGCCAGCATCACCCGGGCAATCTCCCCGCCTGAGGCTATTCTTGCGAGCGGCTTGGGCTCTTCGCCGGGATTTGCGGAAAAGAGGAACTCCGCCTGATCGATTCCCCAGGGGTATAAGCGCACCGTATCGCCTTCGTATTCCACGAAACCTTCCTGATCGGGCACCTGCTGGAGGCTTATGTTGAGAAGGGTTCCGTCCATTTTGAGCTGTGAAAGCTCCGAAGCGGCCTCCTCCTCGAGCCTGCGGGCGGCCTCACTTCTTTTTTCTGAGAGCTCCAGCGACTGAGCGCTTAGCTCACTCCGCAGCTCGGCCGACTCACCCTCCAGTTTTTCTATTTCTTCGCTGCAACCCTCCAGGTCGGTTAACCGGGAGAGGGCGTCTTCCCTGAAGGCCATGATTTCTTCGATGGTCTGCCCGTATTTTTTTTTGAGGTCTTTTATCTGTTGTAGTCTGTCTTCCGCCTGGGTAAGGCGGGCGGGATCGAAGCTGATTTTATCCCGGTAGCTTCTGAGCCGCTCGGCTATGTCCTGCAACTGGTGCATGGCCGCCGACAGTTCTTCGGACAGCTCGCTCATCCGGGTGTCCAGCCCCGTGATTTCTTCCGCATGGGATAACGCTTTGGCTATATGCTCACCGGCTGAACCCTCCGATTCGTAAAGCAGCGAATAGGCGAGGGAGGCGGCTTCATAAAGTTTTTCCGCGTTTTGAAGCATTATCAGCTCCTGCTCCAACTCCACATCTTCGCCGGGCGTGAGACCGGCCGCTTCTATCTCCCGCGCCTGGTAGTTGAGGAGGTCTTGAAGCCGGTATCGCTCCCGATCCGTTTCCCGCAGCTCTTCCAGCCTGTTCTGGACTTCCTGTAGCCTGGCGTAACCCTCTTCGAGGACAGCGCGCGGGACCAGCAGTTGGCCGTAAGCATCCAGGATGTCGAGGTGGTGTTCCTGGTGAAGGAGCTGCTGGTGCTGATGCTGGCCGTGGATATCCAGGAGGGTTTCTCCCAGGGATTTAAGGGCGGCGACGGGTAAGGGGCTGCCGTTGACGTAGGCCCGGCTTCTGCCGGCGTCGGTGAATGTCCTGCGGATGAAAAGCTCTCTTCCCTCCACGGGTATGCCCTGTTCGGATGCCATTCGCAGCGCTTCAGCTTCCGGTGACAGGGAGAATACGGCTTCTACGCACCCTTCCTGAGCGCCGCTTCGGACGTCCTGGGAGGAGAATTTATCGCCCAGGCAGAGACCCAACGCTCCCACTATTATCGATTTACCCGCGCCCGTCTCCCCGGTGAGGACGTTGAACCCTTCGCTGAGCTCCACCCTCAGGTCCTCGATTATTGCCATGTTCTTTATGTGCAGTTCTCTAAGCATGGTGAGACCCGTCGAGAAGAAGTAACAGGAGGAGGAACGACTGACTCTGGCATAGCGAAGGCTCACAGTCAGGGTTTACGGATGGGGGGCTGTTCTCCCCACTTGAGCTTGGTTCTCAGAAGCTGATAATAATCTTTGTCTATGGGTTGAATCAGTTTTATCTTTTTATTGTTGGTGCGGATTTCCACTATATCCCCGCATTCCAGGGAGAAACCCAGCTGGCCGTCCATGGTGGCCAGTACGTCTTCATTTTCCGTAGCCAGCACTACCTCCACCTTGACGTCATCGGGTAGGACGATGGGTCGGTTGGTGAGGGTGAAGGGGCAGATGGGGGTAAGTATCATGGCTCTCCTGGTGGGGTATAGGATGGGGCCGCCGGCGGCCAGGGAATATGCCGTTGAGCCGGTGGGTGTGGAAATGATCAGCCCGTCGGCGCGATAGGTGGTTACGTATTTGCCGTCTACGAAGGTCTCCAGGTCTATTATCCTGGCCAGTGCACCTTTGTTTATCACCACGTCGTTGACCACAGAGTATTCCGCTATTCTCTCCCCTTTGCGATGTATATGAGTGTCGAACAGTTGCCGCTCGTTCAGCTCGAAGTCTTCAGCCAGCACGTTTTTCAGTGTGGGGTATAGATTATCGAGGGTGACTTCGGTAAGAAAACCGAGGCCGCCCAGGTTCACGCCCAGGATGGGGACGTCGTAATCGTAGACCAGTCGCGAGACGCTGAGCAGTGTCCCGTCACCGCCGAGGACTATTATCAGGTCGCAAATGGGCGGCAGATGCACCCTCTGGTAATCCGATTCCGTACCGGCCATAAGGGCTGTTTCATTGTCCATGAGAACTTCGAGCCCCTGGTCAAGAAGCCATTTGTGAAGTTCCTTCAAGACTCCTTCGGCTTCCTGCGGCCGTGGTTTGCATATTATTCCTATTTTTTTCATCCTGCTGTCATTTCTTTATGTGTGATATTAGCGTCCTTGCAGAATTTATCGCACTGTCGATTATAAACAAGTTGGAAGGGCCAGGCAATCTTATTCTACCCCAGAAAGGGTGCATGAAGCTGCACATCAGGAGTGGTCGCGCCTGTCCCGCGTACCGCGGGACTACAGTGAAGGGTATAATGGGCGGTCTGCGAAAAGCAGCGGATGTTCAGCACCCGTAAAAACGGTCATTCTGAGTCCCGCGTACCGCGGAACTACGTTCAGAATGACATTAGGTGGTGCAGGGGCGTCCCGCGCGCCGCGGGTTGCCACTCTTACAAAATTTAATTCCGTAGTCCCGTGGTACGCGGGACAGGCGCGATTTGAAATATACGTGAAAACTCATTCATAGGGGAAACACAACTACTCGTAGAGACAATTCATGAATTGTCTCTACAGGCAAATCAGGGCAAACACAAGGTTGGAGTGAACCCACTGAATCATAAGTTATTTGAAGGGTATAATCGCGGCAGGATGCTGCACTTGCGATCTATTGTGTTGCGGGGATACTTTGCGAACCTTCATAAAAGACGTTCATAG